>JAAYIO010000238.1 GCA_012523385.1 Methanomicrobiales archaeon | reverse complement strand
TCCCTGCACAGATCAAATCCGGCATTTTCCCATTCCCAGAGACACGCAAAATCTCTGCTTCAATAACGGACCGCTGTTCATGCCAGAATGCAGCAGCAATGGCACGCGCATTCTCTTCTCCTATCTCTTTTTGATCAGAACATACCATGCGGGATAACCGTTGCAGAGACTCGGTAATCATGACACCCGCACCGTCCGGCGTGGGCACTGCATAATTGACCTTGCTGATATGCCCCATCACGAGGTGGACATCAGCGCTGATGGCAAAGAGTTCGTTTGCAACCAGTGTGCGTGTGGCACCCCTGTCCAGATAGACCTCACGCAACAGCGAGGCAACAGGTGCACGCAGAAGACCCGTATAGACCAGCATTCCCCGTTGAAGCCGATCGAGATCACAGAGGGTGAGAAGGGACTCAAACTGAGAAAGAGGGATAATATCTGTTGTGGTGCTTCCCATATCGACAAAGACTGATTCTGGGAATTCGGTTCGCAGATAATCTGCTGAAACGAGCCAGTTCGCTGCCGCAAGAGCCATGCAGGGAGTTGTGTGAAATGCCCCGTCGGTCCCATAGAACCGGGCATTCGGGATAGCAGACCGGACCGCATCGACAATAAAGGCAATACCGGCCTTCTTAGAGGGAAAACCGTCTGCAAGTTCCCCACTCATCACCACCGCAGCCTCACGCCCCGCATAAGGCTGCAGGAATTTTTTAATCGGCGATTCCTTCCAGAGCGGGCAGTAATGAATGATGACATCATCCCCGTCCACGATCTTCAGGTTTGCACCGCCCACATCAATGCCAATCACAGCACTGTCACCGTCCCGTTCTTATCATAGCGCGCCTTCCCCCCGAGATGGACAGATTCAGGCACATCCCCTTTCGATGCACGAACAAGTATCTCAGCAATCTCCTCTTCCATCACAGCAACAATACCCGTCAGGCTTGAGGTGGGCCGGGGATTTACATCCACAACATAGACCTTATCACCAACGATCACATCCACACCTGCATACCCCTGACAGCCAAGAACCGTGGCTGCTTTAACGGCAGTCGCAACAATCTCATCCTTGCGGGGATGATCCACATTGACCTCACCACCTTCAAATATCACCTTCCCGTCATCGAAACGGATAAACTGGCGGTTCAGGGAAAGCACCAGCGGCGGACGTCCGCTATAGTACGAACAGGCATCCCCCACATACCGGCTGATGACAAGACTCACACTCATATGTTCGCCTTCGATGAACTCCTGACCAAATTCTTCGGGCCCGGGCTCAACATCCGCAATACGCATATTCAGAGCACCCGCACCCCGTTTCTCCTTTATCACACGGATACCGGTTGTAATCTCCTTTGGCACAGCAATACCCTGTGCAGTAAGGATAGCTCCAACGTGTGGCTTATTCGAACAAAGAGCAACGTTGAGACTGCCGCAACCGATACTATGGCAGTTATCTTCAAGAATCTTTGAATATTTTCCGAGGAGATGGTCCGGCGCAATCACAAGCCCTACATCAGCAAGAGGTGCGAGGCGTCTGAGCTCAGCTTCAAAATCTCCGGATTCCGGAGTTATTACTTCATATCCTGACCTGAGAAAACTCTCTGTTATGGCAGAGAGCATTGCATTACCTTCCGGTGCAAGTTCAGGACTATGAAATACCGCATACTCTGCAAGAAGTGCAAGCATTGTAAACAGTATGCACC
>JAAYIO010000237.1 GCA_012523385.1 Methanomicrobiales archaeon | reverse complement strand
GTATATGTCAGTCGAACCCCGGGAACCGGCTGGCAGGAAGTGCCATACCATGGCTGACTTTATCCAGACCACAAACACCAAAAGTGCGGTGCGGGACCTCTCTGTTCCCATCGCAAACATCACCACCTTTGATGCCCTCGTGCAGGACATCATCGACACCAACCCCTTCGGCTGCACTGCGTATGTCGAAGGCGGCGTGACCATCGACCCGGTTGTCCGCTCCCAGGAACGGTATGATGCAAAGATCGTCTATGAAAACCTCGAAGCCGACACGATAGGCAACGTCTCTGTCAAGACTGCGTCTGTTGCGGCATTCAGTGCCGCTGCCGCTCAGGTAATGGCAGATACCGCCCTTGCCACTGCAATCGGGGGCACACCGTCCCGAAACTATGCAAAGGATACCTTTTCCTGCAAGCTGAAGTGCCATGACCCCTCGGGGGAGACCTACTTTGTCACCCTCTCCCGCAGCAAGGTCCGCATCTATTCCTATGCGGATGATGCTATCCGGAACACGGTTGAGTCATGGGCTGATGGAACGCCTGTGCTTAGCTGAACCGGCGAATGAATGACGGAAACAGGGGTAGGCCTCCTCCCCCTGTTTTTCTTTTAATAAAAATGATACAAAAATAAAGAAGCTCTCTCTTTTTAGAAATTATGGAAAGACTGAATAGATCTCTTCCCGGCTTTTCACCCTGAAAAAGACCACACTCCCATCCAAACGAAGAGAACACCCTATCCGGTACCGACCAACGCGGATACGATAACGGTCGCTGGTTCCTTTTATTTTTCGTATATCATGAAGACCGAAGAGTGATTCTGATTCAGGTATTTCATGAAAAACAAGTTCTTCTATAGTTCCCCGGTATTTTTCCGGAATATGGGAAAGGTCCTTTAGAAATATTTTTTTTGTAAAAACAGGTGACCATGCTCAGGCCTTTTTTTCAGGGTTGCATAATAATCATGTGCTTCCGAAACGGAAAGGGGTTCATCGTCATCGGCTTCGTTCATAAACTTATCAAGACCATAGTCTTCGATAGCAGCTTGTATTTTATGAAACGTTTTGATGTCGAGGATAACACTTACCGGTTCGTTATCATCTGAGACAATATATTGAGGTTTTATATCGAACATGTTCTTTACCCTCCTTCTTTCATTCTTTATGAGTATATGAGGTAAAATACTTTCTCAAGAAATATCAACTAAAATAGTGGGGGCAGTTTTATCGGTCTACAGAAAAAATAGCGAAGAGTCAGATGAATCTTTCATTAAATTCTTTCAGAGATAGATAATCTCAATATCCGAATGGTTTTCCATCAGATATTCTCCCACCAATCGACAATGAGAGAACTCAGGTGTTGACTCGCTACAGAGAAGGCATCCATGATCTAACTGTTTAGGAGTATACATATCTGAAATATTGTTTTTCTTGAGCATCGCCCGATACTGTTTCTCATATTCTGGCCAGGTGATCTCCTCGTTCCGCCATTTCTTTAATAAATCCTTCTCTGTCGCAACCTCTTTCCAATAAACGTAATCAATATCTGCAATAGTCTTCAGGAAATAAGGCAAGTCACTCTCTTTGGTGAACCCTGCCAATTGAGAGGTATTGCTTGCGCGAACATCATACACAACCCGAACCTTATTTTCAATCAGCAATCCGAAGAACTCAGGTGCCGTTTTATGGGTGAATCCGATGCTAAACAGTTTCATGATATCCCTTAAAAGAGTCTCTCTTGCATATCATCAGCAATATCTTTTTCCCCTCGTTTGGTAACCAGTGAAATTGTTTTCTGGTCAGATGAATCAAAACCATCCTTTTCAGAATTGGAATGAGATACAGATGAATTAATGAGTTCCATTTTAGCATTGGAGAGGTTCCTTTTTTGTGGGGAGTTTGCCCGAAAGGTCCCTGACCGACCTAATTTAGAATATAATTCATCTAAATTTCGGTTTGGCTCATTGAAAAGATCTCTTTGAGCGGGATCAAACATCTCGCTGAGTAATTCCTCTTCTAATTCTCTATTCGAAATTAACTCAAGACAAGGCACCATATGAATAACCTTGACTCCCCGTTCCTGTAATTCCCGGGAAATAAGAATGAACCGATGACATTGTTGTGGCTTTTTTTCTACACACATCAAGCAGACGGTGCGGTTCTGTTTAATAAGGTCAATCAGATCATCAATCCCTTTTTGGAATAGAGGGCGTTTCCTGACATCATCATAATTGACAGACCCATCCTTGAATACCAGATCAGGGTCGGTATAATGTCCCCCTAATCGGTCTCCATAATAGAGGTATTCGATCTCATGTGATGCAAGGAACTGTTCAAGCGCTTTCTTGTTGTAGTCCGGTTGATACGAGCTGTACGGTGTAGTGCGTACGTCCACGAAGGTGTCAATCTTTTCCTTTTGTATGAAATACAGGAACACTTCACAAGGAAGATCAGAATACCCCATGGTGTAACACCTCAAACTATTATTGGATTGAATCATTTTCCCCCCATTTACAGAAGGTATTAATCTAACACCTTGTTTATATCGTGTCCTATTGATTGGAGGTAATTCTGTACTTCGGGTGGTTGCATACCACTCAGACACAGATCGCTTTTTTGGTCCTAACAGAAGGATACAACGAATACACCATAAAAGCAGTTCATACACTGTGGAATTGAAAAAACAAGACATATCCGTTTTTTCCGGACATAGTTATCGCAATCCCCCTCGTCTAACCGAAGTAATCAATACCATCAAAAACAAAAAATGGCGTACAATAT
>JAAYIO010000236.1 GCA_012523385.1 Methanomicrobiales archaeon | reverse complement strand
GAAAAACAACGAAACAACGACATTACTTTGAAAATCACGGTAACTACAGTTCGGAATACCAGCTCGCCAGATCTGTTCTGCAAGGAAAGACTACCCGTGACATTTTTGATTACATCACTGCGCATCCCGGCTGCACGCGAAAGGATCTCTCTGAATATGCAAAGGTATCTGGCCCCACAATCTCATGGCATATTGATAAACTCCGTTCCGGCAATCTGGTAACAATAGAGGAAGAGAAGAATTACCATCATTATTTCCCCGAAGAGACGACGGAATTTTTTGTACCTACGAACTCCGCCGGACAGGGGGGGAATACGTGGGAGGTGGTGCTCCGGTTTGATCCAGGGATGATGATGGCTCTTGCGGAAAGTGGATCGAATAAAAGTTAACAGAATGAAGAAGGGCCAATCACCCTTTTATGAATTCACCGTTCGCACACCTTCTACACGGGGAAGCGTGTCGGTGCTGTGATTGAGGCGGACATCCTCGCCGCACTTCCAACAGACGTACCTGCCTCGCCCGGGTTTTTGACCGCATTTATAAGGCATAATACTACAATCCCGACAACAACGAAAAAGGTATTCAAAAAAATGAAGGAATTGATTCTGCAATAAAAACCCACAGTTTTTGTTTTGATATTGTATCCTATCCAAAAATGGTAGGAAATATTAAATTTGGCAGTCCATCACCCTAAACAAAATGGACTTATTGACACCTATCGGTACAGTAACTATTCAGCCAGGAGGTATTGAACAGTGAATGGATTACCTTCGGCCAACCTTTTCAATACCTCATAGACTGACTTCCCATTTTTCCTGACTGTCGAAATGTAGTCGAATAGGGATTTATCTGTCAATTATTTCCCCAATTCCCAATTTGTCATAAGCAGCGAACACAATACCATGGTGGGCCAGATTTGTAACATAATTTTCAATTGGAGTTTCTTTTGTGAAGTTTATCTCCATTATTGATTCTTTATCAACATTATTGTATAAATGAGGAAACAAATTTGGATTTAAAGCCATTTATAATATTATTCACTCGCCCACATAACGATATTTTGGTCAAAATAATGTGGGATTTGTGGATTTACTGTCGAATGTCAGCTCAATAGAAGTCATAATATAATTCATACAGCTCATTTACTCCTACATCTACTGTCACCGGGATTCTTCCGGAATTATTGATATTCACGCTCTCATTTATTGAGTAGATGTACTCTGATGAACCCCTGTCAAACCATGATTCTCCGGTGTCCACTTTTAAGAGTACTTTAATATTAATCATGCTGTCAGTATCGTTTACAGATTTAAGATTATCCGGCACAAAGATCTCAGATTGATAATAATATCGCCCGGATTCTTCTTTATTCCCTATAAAAACCAATATATCATCCAAATTGGTTGTCAGGGAAGACAGGTAAACGGTATTTTGTGCATCGATTTTTATTTGGTCATTAAATCTATAGTAAAAACTAATCTCATCTTCGATCTCTGTCAGATTAGGTCCTATATGTTGAATTGCAAGCATTTTTTGAGTACTGTTTTGAAAACCTATTACAACCGTATTCCATTCTCCAAATTTTTTATTATTTAATTCATCCAGGGGGATAAGAGGCTCATTGTTTAACATGGGCAGAGGAACGACAAATTCGTTAATTAATGATCCACTCTTATCTTCAAGCCCTGAAATTGAGACAAAATAAAATGCATCTCCCGGGGAAGTTGAATTACTAATATCATGATTTAACATGCCGACAAATAGCGAACCAAATAATCCGAAAAGCACTATATGAATTCCAATAACTACCACCCCCCAGTTGTGATCAACTAATTTTAAGGATAATAGTGTGATTGCAGATGCTGCTATCAAAATAGATACGATTAAAGCTGCGGTATATACATTTACGAAGGAAAGCATTTCAAAATGTTTAAATAACAAATATACTGGCCCTGATGCCAAAAAAAGTGCTAAAATTAAACTATTGAATACTATTATTGATAGTAATAAAACCCTACCCGGGCTCATTCCTTTTGCTTTTGAAATAAAACCATCAAACTGCATAATAATCCCCAAAAAATTGGTTAATTGTTGTTGGATTATGTTCTATCCATAACATACTTAACAAGTCCTCTATTATACCCTGTGGTATATCCAATACAGTTTTCCGTATAACTTACGACTGTTGGATCGTCACCCCAACCGGGAGAACCCATTGCGTCTGAAATATATGATTTATACCCGGAAGTCACTGCATTTAAATTGTAAGCACTACTTTGAACATCTGTGATGTAATAATAAGAGCCAAAATTATTCATTATTGATTCATAATTGTGGTCCGAATCCCAATTACTTTGGACATACACCTCATAATCAGCATGGCGAAGTAGCTCCGTTGGTAAATCATGGTATGGCACTCCCATGTCACTCATAAAATGCAAAGAGTGAGATAATTTTTCATATCCTTCAGCGTCATTGTTATTATTGATATAATCTATAGCTTCAAGTGCCAATTTCTCACATACATCAGGAGCATTCCATATAGGGATTAATCTATAATGATCAAATGAATTAACAGGTCCCCAATCAGGCCCATCTACAAATTCATGATCTGGATCTGTTGCACTGTTTCTGAGTATATCTTTTTGAGAACTACTTAATCCCCAATAATTTCCAGCATCATAAGCCATATCTCCATGTATACTACCCCACCTTTCGTCTTGGACATCAGGATTTATATAAGGATATACGATTTGATATACGTCATAAAAATCTTCATATGAAATTGATTTTTTGCTTAGAACCTGATCAATCAGAGTAATTAATTTATCGCTTTCATCTAATTCAGAATATGATGAATTCAGTAAATATCTATACTCTAAAAGCGCTTCTCGATACCATGTGTCTTCATCAATGCCTGCATTTAATGTTGTTGGAGTGGGAGCGCTCGTTGATTGAGTAATTGTGCTTTTTAATTGACTCAAATCTTCAACCGCACTCACAACCGGAACGAAAATTGCCCCGACAAGGGCAATTACCAGTAGCAGGCTCAAGGCCCGCATGTCTTTCCTTAATTTCATTTTTTTACCTCTTTACTTTTTGCCGCGGCAGACCAGTCCACCCCCAGTTTCAGGAAAAATCAGATCCACCAGAGATCCATTTCACTCCTTCATACATATCTCTTCAGACCAAATCGTCTAAATGGCCTGACATGTTTCGATGATTCTGCCGGAAGAGCATGAGGGCATACATGTGCCCGATGGGCTGAGGAAAACGGGGGGCGGATGTTATCATCATCCATTCAGTGGGACCCAGTTTCCGTCCAGATGTTGTGTGATATGAGCGTTTACCGGGATCTCTCCGCGGATTTCAGGCGGAATACGCTCAAGAATGGTTACCCTAAATGTATCCCCCAGAATGGAATGATTGAGTCCCTCTGATATCGTTAATTCAAGATTAACAACAATATCCGTTGCATTTGCATTCAGTGGTACGAGATCTTCCGGGAGGAAGATTATCGACACATATTCTGATCTGTTCTCTGTTCCGGAGTTCCACTCCTTTGACTCATCTGAGTTCTCACGAATGAGCGGAGAAAGAGATTCATCACGGATGTCGGTTACCGCGAGCTCCCCAGGATCAAATTTCTTAAAGAAATCTGCGTCAATATCGGTAAGATCCCCATCAGTTGACTGGAATGCCAGCATTTTGCCATGAGGGGTGACCACAATTACCGATTTCCAGTTGCCAAACTGTTGGTTTTGGAGTTCTTCTTCTGAAAATACCAGACTTCCATCTCTCATAGGCATTGGCACAATAATATCTGTTATTAATCCGCCCTGATACTGGGATATTCCCTCCGTTGAGATTTTATACTCGTAAACACCCGGGATTGAGTTTATCCAGGCAGCTCCGAACAGGGGCAACAGTACCACAAATGCCGCGGTAACCACCGCCACCACAAGAAGTATTTTGGTTATATTTTTTGATTCCATTGTGTCTCCAATCCTCTGTACGATTACTATCGGGTAACATAATCCACAAGACCAATGTTATACTTTGCACCATAGACAAAACATTCTCTTGTGTACTGGATGAGAGTAGGGTCATCACCCCAATTACTATACTGATCCATAGTGCTACGGATATAGTCCAGGTACTGGTGTGAAGCTGATGCGAGACTACTGGCACTATCGCTAACATCGGTTACATAGTAGTAATACCAGTTGAGTTCGACATCGCTGAGATAATCCTTGCCACTTTCCCAATTATCAAGAGTATACGTTTCATACTCAGCATGATTTGAGAGATCAATTACTGAGTAATGGAAAGGTTCTGAAATATCCGTCATAAAATGCAGAGAGTATGCTAAATTGGTGTAACCAATATCGTCATTCGAAGGGTTGCCGTCATTGAGATAGCTTCTTGCTGTATTTGCATAGTTTTCGGCCTCATTTGGTGCGCCTGTTACGGCATAATGATTATAGGAATAACTCCACGTATCGGGAATGGCGGCATTTTCGTAAAGAATATTACATGCTGCTGAACTCAGACCCTTTTTTTGTCCGGCTATTTTCGCCATGTCGTTATGGGGTGCTGACCTACCATAGGTATATCCAGACCATCTGGTGCTCACTTCGTCTGAATTCGAACTCAGAAGGATTTCCGAAACTTCAATAAGGACGTTTAATTTTTCAGTATCTGATAATTTATTATTCCGAATATCATTTAAGGACTTTACTAGCTTTTTTTCCAGATCTGTATCGATATCGCATGATTTAATGTCAGCAATTAAAGTTGCATAAATATTATCAAGTTCTTGCTTTGTCATAGTATTTTCAGGTTCGTTAATCACTACAGCTTCAGTTGCACTCACCACCGGAACGAAAATCGCCCCGATAAGCGCTAGAACCATAAGCAGGCTCAATGCCCGCATGTCTTTCCTTATTTTCATTTTTTTACCTCTCTAGCTATTTACCGCAGTCAGACCAGTCCCCCCCATTTTCAGGCAGCATCAGATCCACCAGAGATCCATTTCATTCCTTCATATATACCTCTTCAGACCAAATCGTCTACATAGAAATACCTATTTAGATGATGTGGTCAGAACAGCAATATACCATAGACCAAATCTATTTTCCGGAACTTTTTCTCAAGTTTGGAGAGCCGAAGTTCATTTTTTGCTTCTTTCAAACCATTGATTAATCCTGCAGCTGTTCTGAAAAGGACAGAATATCCATTTTCGCAGGCAGATACTCCGGCAGCTATTGCCAGATGGGTTTTTCCGGTTCCGGAATTACCGATAAATATGAGATTTCGATTCTCAATTACGAAATCAAGGCTTTGTATTCTCTCCAAATATTCTCTTCCATCAGAAGGAAGCAAATCCTTTTTGATGTCTTCAAATCTTTTGTATGCAGGAAATCCTGCCAGATTTATTGCACGTTCTCTTCTGCTGGCCTCTCTTGACTGAATTTCTGCATTGAGAATTCTGACAAGAAATTCTTCAGGATTGGTAAAATCTTCTGCTATGGTGTGGTATGACTGATAAATTTCAGGAAGCCGTAACTGCCTGCAAAGATTTCTAATATCTTCATCCATTTCTGCTCTCTCCTGATGATATTTCATCATAAACGGCGAGATTTGGTTCCGGGATATCTATATCCAACGGATAACTGAAGGAATCAATAACTGGCTTCTGCTGAAAATTCAGAATTAGTCGTATTGATTCATAATCCGGAATCATTCCCTCTTCAAAAAGTGTTTTTATCGCATTTGCGACATCTGTCTGTGGTTTTTCTTTGATCAAACTGAGTATCTTAATGAAGTCTTTAGCCTTATCCTGGTAATGGTCCAAATAGATCTTTAATACAAGGATCCGCTCTTTTTAGAACTTTTGAGGATCTTAAAGCGCCGGGTTTGTTTCTCAATGTGCTGAGATAATGCTCAATTTTCAATGAGCATTCATTCTTACCAAAAAAGCGTTCATGGGTTGCAATTACCGTTTCGCCCTCCAAAATATCAATGGTGTCAAAATATACTTTCAATGCCAGCATTTCGGATTTGTAGGATTCCGGGACTGAATAGAAATTCCGTTCAAATGTGACGGTGGAATATCGGTCTACTTTCCAGTATTTCAGGTCATAGGGACAGAAATCCATTGACGGAAGTGGAAGAAATGATTCTCTTTCCATTTCAAGCCCTTCTAAGGGCACACAGTCTCGTTTTGCTACCTGAGAACTATTGATCCTTGAGAGAATTTTCTTCAGGTATTCATTTGCCTCCTTTAAAGATGAGAATGAGTCCCGGTACCCGAATGCAGCCGTTCTGATTACTGATACACTTTTTTCTACGGTTCATTTTTCCTGCGGAGATGCAGGATTGCAGGCATTGGTTTGAAATCCATAATGCCCTGCAAATTGAAGAAATCGCTCGTTGAAGACTTTATCACTGGAATCTGTCACAACTGTTTTCATGTTGTCAAAGAATATATTCTCAGGGACGCCTCCAATCTCATGAAATAATTCAATTAAGGCATGGAAAAGATTCGTCTGGGATTCGTTTGGAT
>JAAYIO010000022.1 GCA_012523385.1 Methanomicrobiales archaeon | reverse complement strand
GTTCAGGTCAAAGAACCCGCTTATGGAAAACATCGGCGATGAGATGAGATTTTTGTGATACATGAGCAGCGGAATGAGCATCCTCCCAATTCGCCCGTTTCCGTCAGAAAAGGGATGTATCAATTCAAACTGGCCTTTCAGAATTGCAATCTGGACTATGGGATCCTTTTCCTGACTGTCCATGTATGTTTCCCAGTTATTGAGATATTCCCATACCAGTACGGGCGGTGGGGGAACATACGTCGCTTCCTGAATGGAACAGCCAGAAGGTCCGATCCAGTTCTGCCACGACC
The DNA here is from genome assembly GCA_012523385.1 of Methanomicrobiales archaeon. Classification (GTDB taxonomy): domain Archaea; phylum Halobacteriota; class Methanomicrobia; order Methanomicrobiales; family Methanomicrobiaceae; genus Methanogenium. Next base: position 2,760 of record JAAYIO010000022.1, on the reverse strand, counting down.
TGACTTCCCCGGGCTCTTTATTTTTGCCCCTGACGCCATGGAGCAGTTTTTTGTGCAGGGATTTTATCAAAGGCATATACAGAGGTTTGATCTTGAGCTCAGCGATTGCCATCTGCATCGCCTCGCAGTAATTGGTTACCTCCTGAATATCTGCTTTTTTTGATGCGGAATGTTCCTTATTCTGATCTCTTTGAGATGCGAGAATTTCTTCAAGTGTTGTTATTGTTCCCTCAATACGGGATGAAATAATTGCTTCCTCGGTCATCAGAGGAGATAATAAGACTTCGGGGTTAACGATTCCCTGGAGTATGCCATCATATCGTGCAAGAGCCGCATTGGATCTTCCGATAAGGGACACATGCCTAAGCCAGTCGATATCATCCCGGGGAAGCATTTTGGGATAAAATATTTCACCCATTATTGGTCTCTGTTACCTCTATTACCTTTATTACTACTAATACTACCGTACATTTCAAACTATGTGTTATCTTCACCGGGCACGATGAATCGTTCCCCAAACAGATGGCAGGAAAGGAGGAGCAGCTGGCAGGGAGGGGGAATGGATGATGGATGATGGGTCAGAATGGAATACCCGATAGGAACGTTCAGCGGATCTTTGATGCAGGCATGTATTTATGTCGCTCTCTCCTAATCCCTATTGATATACGTGACCACCATCCTCCGGAAAAAAAATGGATCAAACGATGTAAGGCGATTGCAGGAGCAATTGCCTTGGATCAGGAGTAAATTTGGTGTGAAGCAAATTGGTATCTTTGGCTCTGTTGCCCGGGGTGAGGAGACGGATGCGAGTGATATTGATATTCTTGTTGAATTCGCCCAGGGACACGCTACATTCCGCAATTTCATGGATCTTATCCAGTACCTGGAAGACTTCTTCGGCAGAAGAGTGGATCTGGTGACCACGGGTGGGATTGACCCCTATCTCCGCCCGTACATCGAGGATGAAGTGATTTGGTGTGAGGCGTGAAGGAATTTTTCTCCACCATATCATGGATGAAATGGTATTTCTTGAAGAGCAATGCAGCTTTACTACCTATGAGGATCTTATCCACGATGAAGTGCTCAAACGCTCAGTACTTCGCAGTCTTGAGGTAATAGGCGAGGCGGCAAAGAATATTCCCTCCACCTTTAGGGACCGTCATCCCGAAATACCATGGAAAGCGATGGCGGGGATGCGAGACCGTCTCATCCATGCATATTTTAGTGTAGACTGGGTTATCGTATGGGACGTCATGACTCATGAGATTCCCATGCAAAAACATCTGATTCAGGTGTTATTTGAACAGTGTCGTGAGGATAAGGACTGCTGAGTGCAGGTATCTCATTTTAATAAAATTCCGGGTCATATCAGGAGTTACCAGTGCCGGGCACCTTGTAGATGTTCTTGCCCTGGAAACACTAAAACAGCATAGTAAAACACGCAGGTCTAAAAAAAGAGAATGAATAATGAACCGATTTCTGGTTATTGTTGAAAAGGCGGACGATAACTACTCTGCATACTCCCCTGATCTTCCGGGGTGCGTTGCCACAGGGGCGACCCGCGAAAAGACAGAAGAGCGCATGCACGAAGCAATTGAACGCCACGTTGAAGGTCTTTAGAGAGGATGGGTTTCCGGTACCCCCGTCACGTTCTTCAGCCATTTATGTAGCAGTCCGTTAGGCAGGAGATCATTCTTCTGATCTTCCTGTTTTTTTCTCTTTCTTAGTGTGTGTCAATCGAACCCGGGGAACCGGTTTTAGCAGGAAGTAATGTAGTGTGGACAAATCCGGAATGCTATTTCTGGATTTGTCCGCCATAGGTGCGGGATAGGTATCTGATCGTAAAGAAATACCGGACTTTTGTGCCCATTTTCGTCATTCCATGTGAGGTATTTTCCTGTTGTTCTGTCAGTGATGACGAAATGGAATGGTTTTTGAGACTGAAATGACACCAAGAGGTGTGATGCTCCTGTCATCCTCGAAAATCCTGAACTGAAAAGAAGTGAACGATAAATGGCTGCAATAAAGGAACATTTCCATTTTCGAGATTATGAATCCAAGGATTTCAATCCGAAAAAGACCATGGACGGATAATAACGATTAGTATAGTGTGATTGTGCACCTCTGTGATTGTGGATGAATTGATTTTATGATTTATTTTTGCATTTTTTACCCGTTTTCTCAAAACTGAAATAGGTGCCATTGAGAATAATAGTGATGAGCATATTTATATATATTTTGTGGGCGATATAAATATCATCATCAGGATATCGCACTTTATTGTCTTGGAATAGGTATGTGAGATGTGGTGTCAGGAGAAAAGAGATGGGTGTTGAGGCGGAACTGAAGGAAGCCAAAGAACAGATTAGGCTCATGTCTGAGAAACTGGATAGCATCATCTATGGGCGGGATATGACAGCGCTCATGGCACTTTCAGATCGTTCACTGAAAGCGTTTCTGGATGAAGAGTCTTATGAGTATTCAGTTGCTGATCTCAAGGTTGTATATTAGTGAAAGGAAAAAATAGTTCTGGTGCCTTTTCCCTTTACTGATTTAACTGCTTCAAAACTACGGCCGGCGCTTGTGTTGCATGCAGGAGGGGATGATGTGGTATTGGCCTTTATTTCCTCACGTATTCCTGTAGGTAAGGTGCCCACGGCGTCTGTCGTACTGGATCGTTCACACCCGGATTTTGATATGAGTGGATTGAAAACATCCTCGGTTATCAGGCTTGATAAGGTGGCAACGGTGCTCTCCTAC
>JAAYIO010000021.1 GCA_012523385.1 Methanomicrobiales archaeon | reverse complement strand
GACCTACCCCATCACAGGTGATATCTTCGATATAAGAGTCATTGAGAAACGGTTCCAGGATACCCATCTGGATTTTATCGCGAATAAGGAGATATTCAATGGAATTAAATTCCATCTGGGTTAATATGATTTTACCATCCGGTGTCGTCGGGACTTCAACCAGTTTTGCTTTTTTGGTCTTCTTTTTCTCTGTGAAATCAGTGTTCAGAAAGTCAAGAATTTTGTCTTTCATCCCTTTTTCTGCATTTACTCCTGCAACGAGTGCTTTTGCCTCATCCTGATCGTTTACGACATAAGTTATTTCACGCAATACCCGGCGCAACACTTCAATTCTTTCTTCATCGGTGATGGGATCTTCTTCAAAACTGTCAATAAAGTCTACAAGTTTTTTCTCAACATGGGTCATCATGTCGGTGACACTGTGAAGAAATGAGGGCTCAATGGGAATGTAGAAGTTTCGGACATCATTTTCATCGGGAAAGATATGAATAAAAGTCATATCGTTAACAGGATAGATAAGATTCGGGTTCGCCATCCCTTTCACATCACGAGTAAGTTCAGAGAAAAAGAGGGGAATTCCAAAGGTATTCACTGGAAATATATGAAGATATTCAAGAAGATGAGGTGCCTTTTTTACATACTCCTTTGCGTTTGCAGGGAGCATGCGGAATAAGGCACTGGATTCAACGGATTTAGCGTCATAGGATATAAATTCGTCAGTATCTTCAGGGGTAAACGGAAGATTAATTGAAGCATTTAATGTTCCCATTTTCCTACACCCGTGCCATTGATATGGGGATAATCTTCATGCCAAAACCCGGGTGAACTTCGAATGAAACAATATTTCCGGTAGTTCTCCGTGCTCCGCGGATTTTGACGACCTCCATCACCACGACATATTTCTGACCGACAAGTGAGCGCTTCATCATGAGATGAGCATCACAGATGGAACGAATTCTGACGAGGGTATCCTCCTGAAACGCGTAGGTATGAAGGGTGATGAGGATAGTTTTTCCTTTATCGGCCATAGTTTTACAATTGGTGAGAAATGCAAGGAGATCTGACTGGTCTGTGGATTCGGTCAAAAGTGTCAGGGAATCTATAATGATGACTTCAGCCTTGGATTGACGCATATGATTGATAATTCGTCGCAACATTCCGTTCATTTCTTCTGCACCCCATTCAAACCCCGCTGTATGCATAGGAAAGACCCGCAGATGACCCCATGCATAGAAGTCAGATATATCGAGACTCATGGATTCCATCTGGCTCAGGAAACTTTTGGAGGTATTCTCAGAGGTATAGAGATCCACATTCATGCTCCCTTTCAGACCTCCCCAGATGATCTGCTGGGTGATAACACTCTTACCGGTATCGTTTTCTCCCTCAATGAGCGTCATGGACCCGAGCGGAAGACCATCCGCAAGTTTTTTGTCGATATCGGGATATCCGGTTGAGAGAATTTTCTTATCACTCCCCCCTAATAAATCTCCAATTCCACCCATTTTACTCTTAATTATCTCCTTATTACTCAGACATTCACATATACGGAATCATATACGCCGTTTGGAGTGGCAACTTTTATCCAGAATGGCGTTATACCTGCAGTATATGTTACCCTCATAGTCATCGTTTCACCTGGGTCGAACTCATTTGGATGGACGACATCCGGCGTTATCTGTGATGCATACCAGGTATTTTCTTTTCCCGGTGTATCGGTATGCGGTATCAGTATCGGTTGCGTTCCCTGATACATAATATATATATCCATATACTTAAACTGCGAGATCTTCTCATTTCCGCTATTTTTAAGAATCAAATCGAGGGTTTGGGTCTCATTTGACACCTGGACATCTAAAATGTCGATGGATGTATGCATCCTCATTTCCTGAATGCGGAACCGCTCTGTCTGTGACATGTTCACAATAGCCGATGTGGCGAGTATCCCCCCGACAACTACGTATGCCGTGATAATCAAGAGAACCAGAGCAACCGCCGTCGCAATAAGGCTTGCACTTCCCATACTTTCACCTTATGATACCGTATACTGGGTTGAAACAGAGACGCCATTTGGCAGCACAAACTGGAAATATGCATACTCTCCGGATGAGAATGTGGATGCGTCAACTTTAAGCGTTATCTCCAGTGTTTCGCCAGAATCCCAGTATTCATTGGGCGTTGCGGTACTTTCACGTATGCTAAATGTCCATTGTCCGGATGCAGGCGTTACCCCGGGTGTGTAGAGCATATAATTAAAATTTCCAGGAATGCCAAAATACACATCAGACGAAGATATGGCAGTATCACCTACACGCATTGATCCGATGTTTTTGATCCAGACCTTTGTGCTGCCATCTGATGCGGTGTATGCATTGACAATCTTCAGATCGGTTCGCAACCGTTCATCCGAACTATGAGATGATTCGGTGAATGTACTGGTTGCTGAATAAATAACGGGAAAAAATGCATTCACCAATATTGCAGCAGCTACTATGGCTGTTATAAGAAATATGGCTGTGGTGAATGTTTCACTTGACATAGTTATATGTCTCTCTTGACATGCTTATATTCTGTCAAGCATGTCAATCCATTCATCTTTTCCAAGTTTATTTTTAATCTTTACCGGGGATTCTTCTGGTGTTGTCTGGCCTGCCCGCATATCCATGAGGACTTCAATCATATCGCGGTCCAGTGATGAATCGCTGGGGGACAGAATTCTGTTAAGCACATAGAGTTCGGATACAAATTCATCTGAGCTTATTTCATGGGATTCACCAAGACTTTCCGGCATGAGGCGGGCGATATCATTGACCTGCTGATAGGAATCATCCGATATGTATCCCATTGTCCGATAGGATTCAATCATGATCTCAAGTCTGTCATGCCCGTATTTTCGGACCATTTTATTAGTCCACTCAAACAAGCGGTGAAGTTTCTGGAGGCGCACCTTCTCGGGCTGAGGATTTTTGTCAACCGCAGTAAGTTCCTCCATCTTTTTTTGCAGGGAAAGAAGAAGGTATTCATCCTTCGACAATTGAGAGAAACCAGGAGATGGCATACCTTCGGAAACCGGGATGCCGGATTGCTGCATTGTTCCGGTATTCCAGAGTTCAGACGCACCCTGAGGTACAGGTTCTGCAGGTGACGATGGTTGCCGGATCGCTGAATCCACTGCACTCAGTTCTGGCTTCAGAACGGGTTCATCCAGACACTCATCCTTTTTTTCCGGCACAGAACTGCGTTTTGGCTCATCTGATTGCATAGAAGCAACAATGAACGGGTTTTCCAATTCATTCATCCGTTCGCGGATATCAATGAGCAATCGTTTTATTGACTTTTTAAGGAGATCAACCTCGTCCTGAAGGCTCTGCAGCCTGACCTCCGGATCGTCGGCAGACGCAGAGCTGATTATGTGGTCTACCTGTGATTGATTTACTGCCATAGTACTATCTAATTTTAGTAGGATAGTATATATACCTTCACAATATTCTCTTTGGGGAATAAATCGGATTCTTCTTTTTTAAGGAATCTTATATCCAAATATCTCTTTGTACGGTATTACGACCACACAATTACCTAAATATAAAGGTTATTCTTAAAATCAATCAAAAAAAGGTAAGTATTAAAAGATAATATAGGCGAAGTAATTTTTTTGAGGCAGGGTTTATGTAGCCTGAATTGTAATAACGATTGATGAGTAAATATCCATGTTAATTTCAATATTTATTTTTTAGCATAGTTGTTGGAATTACGATGAGGGTAAAATATTCATATCCCCTGTGCACCACAGGCGATTTTCCATTGTTTCATCCACCACCTCTTGCATAGTGGGAATCCAACCTAGTCTATTTTTTAAACCATTGTGTTTTGTATAATAAATAAATAAATAATCACCGCCCTATAAACAATTGATGAAAAACACTTGCAGCAAGTGAAGAGTGAAACGATTGTTTTGAATTAGAATTTGTTCCATTAGATTAAAAATTTCATATGCACAATCAATGATTTTTGTAATGGATGACGTCATGCCCACATACCCAGAGACTTCGAGATATTTTTTGATGCTGAAAAAGCCAGCGATTATCGTGATAGAGGGGAATACTGCGAAAACGACAAAAAAAGATAACCTTAATGAGAGCCTTAAGACCGGCGAATCATTCTTCTTTAATCATAACTTGTTTTTCCACCTCAGCCTATTCGCCACCTCATGCTAACGAGAGGATTTGCGATGAACTTGTTTTTGAAGCGGGAAAAGAATAGAACAGTTCTGGTATTCGGAGAAGATAAGATCGCTACAATATTAGAAATCTAATATAAGAAAAAAAGATTAGTAGAGAAGATTCACTGCATCAATCTTTGCAGGTATGCCTCTCTTCAGCCCGAATGCAGCACCGATTGATGGACGGATTTCAAGATTGAATTTCTTGTTGACACCTAATCCATCAGATGGCTGGGCAATAATCGTGAACTTGTCTTGGCCGTCCAAGAGCAGATCTGATGCTGAAGCACCGTTAGTTATTAACCATGTTTTTTCACCGGGAGTTACATTATTTAATTGGAACAATGGCGAGCCATGGTTAAGAATTTCAACAGTGTCACTGGTTGCAAACACCATTTGAACAGTACTGAAATCTACAGGAGATCCACCAGCGGCAAGACCAAGGGTAAATCGGATTGTATCTACTGTGGGTGAGTCTCCACCAGCTGTTGCACTCAACCCATACACATCCCCAATAATTTCCATACTGGATGATGACATTTCAACAGCAGTATACACAACTTCCTGTGACTTCTGTGTGGTGAAGAAACCAGCGCCCAACACCACGTATGAGAACACTGCGGCGACCACAACGAATGCAATGAGCACAATTGCGGCCTCCAGGCCAGTGAACCCTTCATTACGGTCCATTTTTT
>JAAYIO010000235.1 GCA_012523385.1 Methanomicrobiales archaeon | reverse complement strand
TTTTCATCGTCCCCGTTCCGACTGCCACGGCGGTTGTTCTGACCATATCGGGTGAGAGGGAAAGGAATGCGGTGCATGCACCAACGACATCAGCGATGGCATCGTCTGCCCCCACCTCATGGAAATGCGTATGGGTGCCGTGTATCTCTTGTTCTGCATCCCTGATGCGGACAAATACCCGTACTGCCATATCCTTCACAATGTCCGGAACATCGGTAGCTGAAACAATGTCACAGACCTCATGGAATGTCCGCGATGAAGGGCCCGCAAGTGTCTCGATATGAAGCGCCCTAATGCCGCATCGTTCCACCACGGTATACGTGGGAGTGGCGACGACCGATGACATTGCACGGGTGACTGCCTCTCTGTCAGCACCACATTCAAGGAGCGCACCTGTCACCATATCGCCTGCTGCGCCGGAAAATGGGTCAAAACAGAGCAGTTTCATAGATACAGTACTTATATTCCGAGAGGGTATATCAAGGTAGGTGACCATTGGCCATGTTTCTGAATGTTGAGAGTGCATACCCTGAGGACCGGGGCCTTGGGCGATGCCGACTGGACCCTGCAACGATGAATGCCCTGAGACTTGTCCCTGGAGATCTCGTTTGGCTTACCGGGTCACGCAGGACTGTTGCAAAAGTATGGAGGATGCTTGCTGATGACTGGGATCAGGGAAACGTAAAGATAGATAACTTCACCCGTTCGAATGCGGGTGTAAGCAGTGGAGATAAAATTGAGGTAGTTAAGGTGGACGCGGATACCGAAGCATCCCGTGTTGTTCTTGCACCACCAGAGGATCTCTCAAGTCAACCCCCCATAAATTTCAATCAGGCGATACTACGCCTGCTCGGTTACCCTGTGACTCAGGGAGATACGGTACCAGTGCTTGCCGGTCTTCCGTTTATGCAGCAGCAGCTCATTCCTTTCCGGCTGGTGACGGTTGAACCGGAGAATGCCGTGATCATCACCAAAGAAACTATCATTGAGTTCTCAGAGAAACCGGCAACCGGTTTTGACGGATTCCGCGAGATCAGTTATGAAGATGTCGGAGGGCTGAAAAATGAGCTGAAGAATGTCCGGGAGACCATTGAACTGCCTATGCGTCACCCGGAACTGTTCCGAAAACTCGGTATTCAACCTCCGAAAGGTGTCCTCCTTTACGGGCCTCCCGGAACGGGAAAAACCCTGATTGCACGGGCTGTTGCAAATGAGAGTGGCGCACATTTCATATCAATAGCAGGGCCTGAGGTCCTCTCAAAATATTATGGAGAAACGGAACAACGCCTCCGCGAGATCTTTGAAGAGGCGGAGGAAAATGCACCGTCTGTAATCTTTATTGACGAACTGGATTCCATTGCTCCCCGCCGCGAGGATGTGACGGGTGAAGTTGAACGCCGCATGGTTGCACAACTTCTAACCATGATGGATGGTCTTGAGGAACGGGGACAGGTGCTTGTCATTGGCGCAACAAATCGTCTTGAAGCCATTGATCCTGCACTCCGGCGACCGGGACGGTTTGATCGGGAGATCGAGATTGGTGTTCCCGATGAGGCCGGGCGTCTTGAGGTTCTCAAAATCCACACCCATGGTATGCCACTTGAGGGAGAAGTCACCAGAATTCTGATGGAGGAAGCCCTGAATGAGATTCCTGAACAAGACCGCGAAGAGGAACAAAAACGGTATGACCTTGCGGTTGAGGAGATTGAGAACCAGCGGGCACGTCTGCTTCAGCATCTCTCTTCGCGTACCAATGGGTTTGTTGGGGCAGACCTTCAGTCACTGGCAAGAGAAGCCGCAATGCGTGCACTCAGACGGTATCTCCCAGAAATTGACCTTGAAACGGATGAAGTTTCTCCTGAGCTCTTGAAGAGGATGGAGGTGACGTCACGTGACTTTGCTGATGCGCTCCGTGAAGTGGGTCCCAGTGCAATGCGTGAGGTGCTTATCGAAGTGCCTCATGTGGGCTGGGATGACATTGGGGGGCTTGAACGCGAGATTGAAGAGGTAAGGGAAGCGGTTGAATACCCCCTGACCCAACCCGAGCGGTTCCTGAATTTGGGCATTGAACCCCCGAACGGTGTGCTTTTGTACGGTCCTCCTGGCACCGGGAAGACTCTTATTGCAAAGGCAGTGGCCCATGAAAGCGGAGCAAATTTCATTCCCGTCCGCGGGCCACAACTACTTTCAAAGTGGGTTGGAGAAAGCGAACGGGCCGTCCGTGAGGTTTTCCGCAAGGCACGGCAGGTGGCCCCTTCAATTATATTTTTCGATGAACTGGACGCCATAGCGCCTGCACGCTCCGGGCAGGACAGTCATGTGATCGAGAGTGTTGTCAATCAGATTCTGACTGAATTTGATGGGCTGGAGGATATGACGGGGGTTGTGGTGATGGGAGCTACAAACCGGCCCGATATCATCGACCCTGCCCTGATGCGTGCGGGCAGGTTCGACCGTCTTGTTGCTATTCATGAGCCGGATAAAAATGGTCGTTTCCAGATATTGAAAATCCATTCCCGGAATATTCCTATTGAAAATTCATCGGTGGAGATGCTCGTAAACGGAACCGCCACCTACGATGAAGGCGGTATTGAGGTGCTCTTTGGCACGGCTGCTGAAGCATGCCGAAAAGAGAACGAAAAGAAGGTGGAACTGACGGCAGATGCCATCCTTACAACAAAGATTGCTGATGTCAATATCAGCGATGCCGTGCTCTCACCGGGAAAACGGCGGCGTGCAATTGCCCGTATGATTGAAGAGCATCATATCTCACTTGAAGATCCAAAACGCGATGCACTCCTCCGTGAAATTGCCGGAAGGGCTGAAAATTATGTCGGTTCTGACTTGGATTTGCTCTGCCGTGAGGCGGCGATGTTTGCTATGAGGGATAATGCGGCGGCAGTGGGGATGGCGCACTTTGAGAAAGCCCTGATGAAGGTTCGTCCGATGATGAATGAACGCGTGCGCGAACAATACGATCGTATTCAGCATTATTTCAAGGGCGGTCTCCCGCAGAAGATGCAGGTAAATCTCCCGGAATATCAATAACATCTCCTAAAATCTTCTTTTTTTTATTGCAGGTTCTGAAAAATCAGTTTCATTCCGTCCTCTTAAATCCGAATCGTTATCCTTTGATGTATACAATAGTACATAGTAGATAATCCGGGGTTTTTGTGAATGCCAAACTGTACCACATTTCTTGATGTAAATGCCCGTCTGGGAGACAAACCTGCCCTCATCCACCCCGTATCGGGGACTGAGTACACGTTTCGTGACCTTCTGAAGCGGGTTTGCATACTCTCATCATGTCTTATTGAGCGGGGAATTGCTGTCGGTGACCGGGTCGCGATTTACCTGCCTCCATCACCCGAATATCTCTTCTGGTACTTTGCAATCTGGCGAATGGGCGGTGTAGCAGTGCCGCTCAACAATGTTCTCCGGGCAGAAGAAGTCTTTTTGTTGCTGGAAGATTCCCGTGCTGCTTGTATCATAACAAACTCAGTCGGGTGTGCAGAGATTGAGTCACACGTTGTTTCCGGCAGAATTTCAGCTGATGTGATCACAACGGATACTCCATCATTTGAGGAATATTGCCGCTCTGTGCCGTTTATATCTCGGGCCCGCAACTGTCGGTTAGATGATCTCTGCCAACTTCAGTATACATCAGGCACCACCGGTAAACAAAAAGGGGCGATGCTCACCCATGGAAACTGGATGGCCGCGATGGACTGTGAACGTGAAGTCCTCGGGTATTTGGAGGATGATGTATATCTGGGAATATATCCGATGGCCCATGTTGGTGTATCATGGGGAATTTCAGCGTTGCGTGCCGGTGCCACGTGGGTCATTATGGATCGTTTCTCTCTTGATGAGTATATCCATCTCACTGAGACATATCAGGCAACAGTTATTGCCGGGATGCCGCCTGTCATCCATTCTCTTCTCAGGACCCCACCGGGAACAGAGGCGCGGATGCAGTCCGCACGGGAGATGATCAGCGGAGGCGGCCCTCTTCACCCGAGCATATGGAAAGAATTCTTTTCACGATTCGAAATACCCATCGTCAATGCTTACGGTCTTTCTGAAACCATCGTTGTCGGTACCGGTACTGCCATTCGTCCTGAGGACTATGAGTTTGCAGATGAATTCAGAAGTGTTGGCATGCCGATTGGGTTTACCGAGGTCAAGATTGTGGATACTGACGACCCATTGACTGAATGCAAAATAGGGGAGGTCGGCGAAATTGCACTGCGAGGCCCTGCCGTTGCATCCGGATACTGGGGGATGGAACAAGAGACGCAGGCTGTTTTCCTCTCAGATGGATGGTTTTTAACAGGAGATATCGGGTATCTCGCAGAAGATGGGATGCTCGCTATTACTGACCGCAAGAAGGATATGATTGTGATGTCCGGCTGGAAAATATATCCGACCGAGGTTGAGAAGGTGCTTATTGAGCACCCATCGATAGACGATGTGGCTGTCTTTGGGGTGCCGGATATGCATCGGGGTGAGGTTCCCTATGCAGCCGTAGCACTATTGCCTGATGCATCTCTTACCCTTTCTGGCCTACAGGAACACGCCCGAAAATATCTGGCGGGATATAAAATACTGCGTGAGATGGTCATTGTGAATG
>JAAYIO010000234.1 GCA_012523385.1 Methanomicrobiales archaeon | reverse complement strand
GACATCTGGAGGTCGTGGGTTCGGATCCCATCGACAGCATAATTTTTTATCAGTTCTTTTGACATCATTCGATGAGCGAAGGCATCATTCAATTCATTTATCACTGGGAAGTGCAGTACATTTGTAAATGCACCGTGAATCAGAGATACCGACCCCGGAGAATTTTGAAGCAGTGCTTGCGTGTCGGGGACTTTTAAACGGAGCAGCAATCCTGAAGGGTCATGAAAAGGAGATTCAGGAAACCGGAACCTGCACACCAGTAAAGGAATTTGTACGAGTGCTCTATGATAACAACTGGCTCATCAACACCCCCTGGCAAGGATGGGCAGATGAAACAACCGCATATTTTGAAAAACCCTCCCTTCTATGCGTTGCGGAGACGGAGACCATCCGCCGCATTCTTACGGTCCACGTCCGTATTGACCGACTGATGTCGGGAGAGATTGCCGACATAATTAAAAAAGGATATATGCTCTCTATTTTAGACCGAATTGAAGAGATTTATGAGGGTTGAAAAGGCATTCCATCAACAATAAGCGCCACATCTAAAAGAATGCTCTTGCTCAGATAAATAAAAGTTCTTCAGATAAACCAAAGATGGGTGCTTTTTTACCCGCATTACTGCACCCCCTGAAAGGGATAATTCACATACAGAGGGAAACTCCTGTGCCCATTGTGTCACCAGTCTTAACAGTAACAATACCTTCAGCAACACTGCGGTGAAATAACCATTCGCCACTCGGCCTGCAGGGAGACATTCCCGCCGAGAGAACACAGCACTGTCCATTCCGGCTATCCTCACGCATCATTCCATTTTTGCCGGAGGGCGCACAGAATAAGTCTCAAAAAAGAAATAGATGAATATCAGATATATCCATCGAATTTTTTAAATGCTTCACAGGAATAGGAGTTAAGAACGACCACCACATGATCTTTCTCCCCTTTAGTACCTGCAATTTCCACATTATCACCAATGATCGGACGAATTGTCTCGGAAATCACAGTCCCATCGGCCTTTGTGACCGTAACATCAACATCATTCACCAAATTCGAATTTGGCCCTCCTGCAAAGGAGACCGTAATTATTCCGTTATGTGAGCTTTTCTGCACCCCGACTTCCGCCAGAAGGTCATGCATCTTCCAGACCGGTGATGAATCGCCAAGATCTGCCTTAAAAAACGCATTGGCTTTGTTGAACGACTCAGGAACTTCATACATCACCCATGCATTGAAGAATTCCTTTTCTTTTCCTTCCTTGTAGAGATTTTTCCGGACATAGATTTCCCCGAGATCTTTCAGGAAATACCGGTCCGAAAGGGCTGCATCATGGGAGATAGAGTAGTAGTCATCAGGGCCATATGCCTCAATTTCAACACCCCATTCATCAGAGATAACCTTCATGGGCAGATAGGTCACGTCATTCGAAATAACTGAGAGTTTCTGCGGATATGGTGTGTAATCGTTTGTGCCATATCCGCCCATTACTGTTATCGTTACACTCACCAGATAGAATTTCTTCCCCAATGGGTGATCCACGCGAATCATATCAGCAGTTTTCATATTGACTAACTGATAATACGGAACTTCTTTGTAGCTTCCAACTTGCATACAAAGATTGGCCTTACCCGATTTTTCCCCGTAATTTTTTCCGGTCTTACCATCATAGTACCATCGCTGGTTGGTATTTCAGTGCATCAGGGAATGGATTTGCTACGATTGCAGGCGCTTGTGTTGCAACCGGTGTGACTGAGGTAGCAACGTTCACACTGCTACCTCCAAATTCATCAGCCTGCCCTTCCCCCCCGGAAGGAACTACGGCTTAAGTATTCGCATTAAACTCCATACATCACGAGGCACAAATCAGAGATACCATCAGGAGTATTATTAAAAATGCATTTATCTGAACATTTACCACACCTGATTTTATTACATCAACAATCTTTGATTAATAGTTACATACAAGAACATTTTGAATTAAAACAAATTATACAGACACATCGTCCCTAAAAATCTTAATTATTTAAATTTATTATTGAATTTAAGCAAAATACGGATGGAAGCCCTCAATTTAAAAAATATTACGTATATAATAACTTTTAAAAAACACGCATTTCCATTTCATTAAATACCTCCTAAAAATACACCGCAGACAATTGCTGATGTCCCAATTAAACCCGCCTGCAGCATAAATCCGGGTGGGGCAGGCATGCTTTTCGAACACAGAAAAAATAGAGAACTATTTAGTCAGTGCAAACCACTGATCCCGGAGGCTCACATTATATTACGCAATGAACATTACGATCCAAACGCCGTGAGCACCGTTCTGGTGAACATCAGCGCGGACAAAATCATCCAGATTCGTCTCCGGCAATACCTGTTATACCCTCAACCTCTTTGAGCACCCCAAAAATCCACCTGATTTCCCTTTCCGTCGTTATTGGCATGAGATAAGCAGGAGAAAAGTAATTTTGATGGAGTGAGATTGTGTGCAGTGTCCTCACATCCCTACGTACCGAAAGAGTGGTCGTAATTAAAGAAATCAGGTCGGGATTTTAGCTCACATAATCCGGATACACGCCTGACCCAACAAACCACTCATCCATCACGGGTAGCACATAGCAGAGCTTTAACCCCTCGTTCCCCGTATCTGGATTTTCATAAACTACATACACATACCCGCCGCCACGCTTCGCAGCGTCAATCCCCAGTTTGACTGCCTCGACACCATACGCATCGGTGAAGTTCAAACGGTCCTTTCCAATCATTTCCGGCTGGAACGGGGTATTGAGGCATGTGCCATTCATGTCGTAGGCAAAGACATAGTCTCGGTCAGCCCCAAATTTCTCGTTCACCGATGTAAATAGCTCATATTCGTTACTATATGCAGATGATGTCAAAGCAAGGGACTGTGCTTCTTTCACCCGGCTGACCAAAGAGTCAATTTCGGTTTGGTTCACCACGGCATTCAACTCCGGAATATAGACACCAGAACCTAAGAACCAAGTATCATCAACGGGTTTGATAGTTACCAGTTTCATCTGTTTCCGGTATTCATCTCCGGGGTTCGGGAAGGTAAGGTAGAGAGAACCGCCACCGCGAGCCGCAAGATCAATAAAACTTTTTAGCATTTCAAGTCCGTTTTCATCTGCAATTGCCATACGGTTCTCACCGATAATACCCGGTTGATAGGGATGAACCAGTGTCGTAGCGTTCATATCATAGGCAAAGATATAGAGTTCCCCGTCAATGAACGCACCTTCAGGATCATTAAAGGACTCACATGCCACATCCCTTCCATTCATTTGTGAAAATGCTACCGCTTTTTCGAGAAAGGACGTCATTCCGGAAATATCCCGATTCAGTTCCTCGTCAGACCGCGGAGTGAATACCATTGTCGGAGATGAGGAGTCTTGCATGTCACGAATGACGGCAATTCTCCACTCTGTTTCATCAAAGGTAACCGTTGACCAGGAAATTTCACGGAGCGTTTCCTTTTTCCAGTCTGTGTCCCAAAAGGTATATTCTCCTCGACCAGATTTCTCTGCAACAACCTTCTTTGCCAGTTTTGGAACCTCTGTCGACTGGTAGAGAGGATCGGTGAAGGAGTTCTTCCCGACTTCTTCTTCATTGGTCTCATAGAGAATCATGCCATCGGTCTGCAGAACCATAAACTCATATCCGGTCTTTTCCGTAATGGGCCTAAAATACTGGCGCAGGAATATCTCCGGCCTGAAGGTGAGATCCGTATATCCCAGATAGGTTGTTCCAGAGAATACCGGATAACTGAGTGATATGCCGGAAAAACCCTCTTTGAGGAGGAAAATATTACTTAAAATGGGCTTTTTTATTGTGTTGGCATATTGCACCTCAGGCTGATAGCCAAGGTCTGTTCCGACCATCGTTTCATAGTGTACTGGTGCTGCTGCCGTGACGATTCCTTCCGCATCTATCACCAGAGATGAGATGACATAGGGGGAAACACGGGACAGCTTCTCCTGCAATACTTCTCCCGCTGCTTTACCCTCGATACCGGTTTTGGGTAATTTATCTGCGCTATCTGCATTGCTCTCCTGCAACAGAGAAAGACCGAGAGATATTTCCGCCGTTACGTTTTCAAGGAGTGCGGTCATCTCAGCATCTTCCTCTGAGCCTGCCGGTTCAGGAGTGGTAATGCATCCTGCCGAAATTATACAGAGGCAGAGTCCTGCAAAAACAATAAGATTGAGTCTGTTGATCATTATGGGAAAATGGTGCATCAGTGATAATAAATGATGAGCATCGTTCCTGCCGGTCAGGGAGAAAAACCATATTCATTTGATAGAAAAAACGATTACCACCAGTCACATTTACCCGTTTCCTGAATGCACTCCGCACCTTCATATGCGGAATTATTGACCATTTGCGACACCTGCTGGACTGCCATCCGTGCGTCCGGATATGGTTGTAAAACCTCAGGGGCATATGGACCCGCAAGCCAGAGAGGCACGCCTTCTTTATTCAAAATGACAGGCATGCGGTTGTGAATGCGTCCAACAAGGTCATTTGAAGGACAGGTGATGAGGGTAAAGGTGGCTTTCGGAATTCCGGATTCCGGGTTTGTCCACCAGTCATAGAGACCAGCCAACCCAAAGAGCGGTCGGGACGGAAGGGTGAAGTAAAATGGATGAGAAATGCCGCGCTCCTTCTTCCACTCATAAAACCCGGAAGCAGGAATGATACAGCGTGAGTGTCGCACGAGGTCAACGAAGGCAGACTTCTCGGTAAGCGTCTCTGAACAGGCATTCATGAGCCATTCACCGCATTCTGCATCTTTCTTCCATGAGGGAACCAGACCCCATCGGGCATTAATGCAGCTAATAGAACCCCCTTCTGCCACAATAATGGGTGCATCCTGTGTAGGCGAAATATTATAACGGTCACTCATCCCACTGCACGATATGCCAAAGACAGAAACAAAGTCTTCAGTATGAGTAAGGGAATACCGCATGCACATGGCATGGTTGTTGGTGTATAACGGTTATAAATAATCTTTTTTTCGTATCTGGAAAAAGAGATTAAGCCGATGAACACCAAACATCTGCTTTCAGAAAGGTGAATAAGAGATGACAGGATCTGCAAAGATACAATACACCAATGACGGCCTCCTCGTGACATTTGAAAACGGCCATATCTATGACGTCCACCCGGGTAAAGACGGGGGAGTTGCCTGCACATTGCAAAATGGACCAATCGTTCTGGTGCCTTTCGCTCAATCGGTAAAAGGGTTGATTGGAGAAGAGATTATCTCAGAGATTGAACACTGCGCAGAACTCTACAATCAAAAGTGCAGATAAAAAGGGAGACAAAATTAGGATTATACTCCATTCTGGTTGATGAGGTAAATAAGAGAAGAAAAACCATCAATCTCCATCTGGAGCACCTCATTACGAGTCATTCCCATTGAAGTCTCTGCATCGGCAGTGAGGGTGTCTGGTCCACGGATTATTGTTCGCCGCACACCATCGGAAGAGAGTATTTCTGCCGCCTCCCTCTCATGAACGAATGAACGGCCCGGGATGATCACGACTTTTTCAAGAGAGGAAAGGTCGATCTCTTTCAGGTCATCGCGAGTGATGAGGCAGGCAATCTCTTTTCTCGGGCTGTGCACCCATGACTGGTTCCCGCAGGCATCAAGCACTTCCTGCACATAGCGGGCTGCGATGGCACCGGAGATTAAACTTGCTCGTTTCAGAACACGCGGGAGTTTTTCCAAAAGATCTGGTTCATCCAAGATGGCAAATGGCGATCCAAGAGTAGGATCCCAAAGCGGAGTGCCATTTATACGCAGATTATACCGGGAATTCAGATCGGTTACCATGTCACGGAAGGCAGATACACTCTGCACCCGCTGACCCTTTACAATCGGAGCATTTTTTAGAATAAGACCATTTTCCTCTCGGTTTGCAAACCGCATGAGAATGAGACCTTTTGCACCCTTGTCCTGCAACCACTGGCAGGTGCGTTCCAGTTCCTCGCCGTCATTGACCCCGGGTATGACAAGAGCCGCGGCATAGACATCTATTTTCTGGCAGAGTTTACCGAGTACACCAAGAGACGCCTCCGGTGTCGGGTCTTTTAGCCACTCACGGCGGAGTTCCGGATTAACCGAGAAGACCGTGAATGACACTTCAGAAAGGCCCTGCTCCACCATCCTATCAGCAAGTGCGGGGTCATCAAACCCTTTCCCGCTGGTGTATCCAATATGGATAGGTACCTCCATGCTGCCCAAAAGATCCATCAGATCATCGAATTCCGGATAACAGGACGGGTCACCACCGCCAGATATGGTGATTCGATCTAAGTTACCTTCCATCATTTGTAGATTTCCGAGCACATCATCTGCCACATCACGGAGATCTTTGAATCCGGTGTAGCGTTCACGGACAAAATTGGTGCAGTAGTCACACCCGACTGAAAAGGGCATACAGTATCTACAGCCAAGAGGTTCGGGCTCCTCGTCTTCGCGGACCCCTTTAAAGTAACAATATTTACAGAATCCCCGACAGTCCAGACCGGGTCTCCCTCCGATATCTACAGTCAGGTGTGCCATGATTATGTATTGTTTTGACTCTGACGGGATAAAGGGATTTGGAAATATTGGTTAAGTACCACAGTGCGGATGGACTTCTAAAAGCAGTAATCTCATCTCGGATACCTGCACATGGAGGGGTAGAATGGGGTAAGAAAATGAGACGGCACTTAAACAAAATAATCTGATTTTGAGAAGTGGGTCAGGAAATAGCAGTTCGGGTATCAAGAGATGGGGCGGATATCAAATAATCGAACCGTCACATTTTTTATCACAGAGCACAAATAGAGTAGAGCGCCTCAGTGGCTTAGTGGCATAGCGGCTGATTTGTAATCAGCAGGTCGGGGGTTCAACTCCCTCCTGGGGCTTCCTTTCTCCTATCATCTATTTAGGAAAATTTATTTTTTCGAGATACAGACCTTCATCCCGGGATCTATTCTAATGTTTTCGACGGGCACATCGGCACACGTTGGTGATTTCAGGGCAATATATTTTGAAACCAGACTATTGTTTCCATATAGATGAATAACAACAGTCCGCCTATTTTCCAGATGAAATCAAAAAATCGAGTTTAATAAAGAAAAACACCGTGAGAAATTCCTTCACCTTAATATCCATCCTGCGATTTAGACATCACGACATCCTCTACCTTGGGGACCAGAAGCCAGAGCGCCTTTACCACCTTATCCCGTATCATTGGATCATCGGTGTCAAGTATCGGATCGAGCCGTGCAATCAGACCATTACCAATGAGGGATTCCTCATTACCAATAGAAGCTATGGCAATGATGATGTCAAGGGCTGCACCCCGGATGTGCAGATTTGGATCATCGAGAAGATCCGCAACCACCCCAATTCCCCCCTGTCGGATGAGCTCGTTTGCCCGCCAGTCTTCGTCTCCTGTGTTCATTGCCAGTGCCTCAACCGCAGCCTCCCGGACTTCCTCTTCCGGATGAACAAGGCGACTGAGGAGATCCTCAATCAACTCCCTTCTGATCTTCAGGTCTTCCATGTCCGTTCCCCCTCTAATCCATCTCCGTCAAACCCCTCAAGTAACGGATGCTCTTACTTAACAGTCATCCGTAAAAAGCGTTCGCCCGCAATATATCTCACTAACAGATCTCTCACTCAAGAGTTACACTGCCCTCTGCAAAGGGAATCAATACGCAAAAAATGAACAGTTACAAAAAGAGATGCAAATTATCAATCCGAAAGAACAAAACACATCAATATGGATAATGTCTCCCATAATCGGCCATTTTTGTTTTGGGAAACCGGGTTGCTTATGAAATTTTAGTTATTTAGAAACGATTCCCACAATTCAGGTCGGCATATATCAGATAATGCAGATTGGAATCATTTCACAGGTAATATTCATCATTCTCGAAACAAAGTACGTAGGATATATAATGCATACATCTGATGCGGTATCGCTTGGTGGACTGTTCTTTCTCATTCTAATTGGTTACTTAC
This sequence comes from Methanomicrobiales archaeon, assembly GCA_012523385.1. Taxonomy (GTDB): domain Archaea; phylum Halobacteriota; class Methanomicrobia; order Methanomicrobiales; family Methanomicrobiaceae; genus Methanogenium. The sequence goes on along the minus strand of JAAYIO010000234.1, from coordinate 4,997 downwards.
GGGCAGGCATCTGGGGAGCTTTAGTTATGGCATTGGTCTACGGCATGACATTTATGGCTATGATGGGCATTTAACAAATCATTGGGACGCATAAATACTGAAGAGATACAAAGTTCAGGAATACTCCAAATATACATAAAAAATTGCAGTCGGATGGTAGTCAGCGCATTGATCCTCCTGAAGATGCCGCTACGAATCATCTCGACCCTTAAGAACAGTAAAAATTGGATCTTTTGGCACGGAACTTGAAATAGATGGGTTAAAATATCCCGATGCTTCCGCTGAAAGCCAAACAAGATCACAAGACCAAAGAGATGCGGTCACTTTATTCAGAGGTCTATTGATGTGGGCGGGAAAATGAGAGACAATATTGAAATAATCACATGTTTTTTCTCATGACCGGATTATATACTATCCGGATTCCCAGAACATATTATCCCATCAGATGCCTCTCCATCAGAAGGGAAAAACAGGTGCACGGATCACTGTGCAAAGAATCCTCTAATCCCAAACACCCGGCTTATATCCATTTTTGACAGCGTTCCTACATCTCTTCCCAATCCGGTCGGGATCCATAGTAAAAACTTCAAGACCCGGCACAATAACCCGGACCACCGGTATACCGATATCCTCACGAGTAAGATCGACTACAATACAACGATCAAGGCCCGCCTTCTTGAGTTCATCCAGAACATATTTGATATCCGTAAGGAAATCATCACTCCGGAACGCCTCGATATCCCCATAGGAGGAGGCAGTGTCATTTGAAAACCAGATTCTATTCATCCGTTTGGTGCGATCATATCCCATCACACGGCGCATATCAGCTCCATTTGGCTTTGTCCCGTCTATATAAAGCTGGGTGGCACGACTCTGTGCCACCTCAGTCAGGGCACGGAGCACCGCAATCTCCGGGCAGACATGCGTCCCTGCCCCTGTACAGAGCAGAGTCGGATCTTTGAGTTTCACATCATCACAGATGGCCACAATCGTCGGAAGGCGGATGTCACTCGTGATATCACGCACAATCACCTCGACACCTGCCTCCCGAAACGATTCAATGACCTGAACGCACCGCTCGTCGGTGATATTCACGACAACCGGCCCGGCATTCCTCGTGACCTCAGCAAGTGACCATGCATCCCGCTCCACAAGTTCTGCAAGGGCATGAAATATTGCTTCTTCGCGTGTGTTTCCTGACGCAATGCCATTTGTATGCGTCCGGATAAAATTACCATAAGATGAATCGAGGGGATGAAACACCGCATGAGCGGGTACAAGAATCGGTTCATCGCGGATGATGTCATATGCCCACACCCATGAGATAATTGCCTCTGAATCCACATATTCGGGTAAGATAATCTCTTCTGGAGGGAGAAGGGAATATTCAGCGGAAAGTTGGCTATAAGACCCTGAAACCATCTCGCGGCCATCCACTTCAGCTGAAAAGCGTTCAATCACTTCCATAATGGCAGAGACGCGTGCGGCAACAGGTGTCGCCCCTTTACCGTTGTGCACGAACTCTTTCCCGTTTATTCCGAGGCGTCTGCAACAAAAAACCGGAATGCCCAGCCGATCAACTCCAGTAATGTCTTCCACCTGAGTTACCCCGGTCAGAGGCATCAGTGGATCAATCCGCTTCAGCGTGTCTTCCGGTGAAACAGCCCGGTGTGTTTCCAAAGAGTAGCCTTTGACACAGGATGATAGTTTCATGAATAGCATAATTATATTGAACAGACTCAGATAATACAGTTTTCTTTCAGAATTAAGCCCACACGAAACGCCGAATAAGACCATATCTATTTATTCCCGAAAGAACGTTCTTTGGTCATCGGAAACAAACCATGACAGAGCAAAAACAAAATGTCATTATCCACCTTTCCATCACCGGAATGATGTGCGAAGGGTGTGTCGCTACGGTAAAAACAGCCCTTGAGTCTGTTTCAGGCGTGGAAAAGGTTGATGTAAGCCTCGAAAAGAAAGAGGCAGTTGTCACCTATGACCCTGCAACGACTACCGAAGAAAAAATTATAAAGACTGTAAAAAAAGCTGGTTACGGCATAGTGACCTAAAACAGCAGGAGACAGACAGAAAGTCTCATTTTCAGGAGGGTTATCTATCAGCAGAAATAAATTAGACGCAAAAGGGAGATCCGCAGTGATTCGGGTGACGGGGATGCATTGTGCAACCTGTGTTGCAACCGTGGAAAAAGCACTTCGTGCCGCGGATGGAGTATATGATGCCTCAGTCAGCCTCGCCACCGAGAAGGCAATTGTTCAGTATAATCCAGAGAAAACCTCCGTTCAGGACCTCGATGCTGCCGTAAAAGGTGCAGGCTTTGGGGTTCTGCGTGATACCGTCCAGATTCGTCTCGGGGGCATCCACTGCGCCTCCTGCGTGCAGACCGTCGAAAAGGCACTCATGTCACTTGACGGCATCTTTTCAGCAACGGTAAACCTCACCACCAACCGTGCCATTGTCGAATATGACGCGGAGACTATTGGCATATCTCAAATGAAGAAGGCGATTGTCGGTGCCGGGTTTGAATACCTCGGACATGAAGGCGATGAACTCGGAAACCAAGAAGAAAATCAGCGAACCCGTGAGATCCATAATCTCCGCAACCGCACCCTCATCGGTTTTGCCGTATCATTGCCTCTGATGGTCCTCATGTTCTCCGGAGTTATGCTACCCATACCGATGACGTATTTCATGTTTATCGTCTCCACTCCCTTCTTCATTTATCTTGCATATCCCATCTTCCGGGCGGCATGGGGGGCACTCAAAAATTATTCCCTCACGATGGATGTCATGTATGCAATGGGCATTGGTGTCGCTTATGGGTCAAGTGTACTCGGCACATTTGGGATTATTCTCACCAGTGATTTCCTCTTTTACGAAACCGCCATCATGCTCACTGCCTTCCTCACCCTTGGCAGCTACCTGGAGGCACGTGCAAAAGGCAAAACAACTGACGCCATTAGAAAACTGGTCGAACTGCAGGCAAAGACCGCTCTTGTCATCAGGGAGAATAAAGAATACGAAGTGCCGGTGGAAGAACTGACAGCAGGAGATGTCATCCTTGTCAAACCCGGCGGGAAGATTCCTGTTGATGGTGAGATCCTTTCCGGAGAATCATTTATCGATGAATCGATGATCAGTGGCGAACCGGTACCGATTTACAAAGAACGCGGCGCCATTGTCACCGGCGGTACGATTAACACCACCGGTGCCATCACCTTTACTGCCACCCGTGTTGGAAAAGAAACATATCTTGCTCAGATTATCCAGCTCGTGGAGACTGCACAAGCCTCAAAACCTTCGGTCCAGAAATATGCTGATACTGCCGTCACCTGGTTTATCCCGGCAGTCCTGACGATAGCAATCACTGCCGCTCTTATCTGGTACTTGGCACTGGGAGCAACTGCCCTGTTTGCTCTAACAGTTCTCATCTCCATTCTCGTCGTTGCTTGCCCCTGTGCACTTGGCCTTGCCACACCGACTGCCATCACCGTTGGTGTCGGAAGGGGGGCGGAGCTGGGCATTCTCATAAAAAATAGTGAGGTTCTCGAACTATCACAGAAAATTACCACCATCATATTTGATAAGACGGGTACCCTCACACGGGGAGTCCCAGTTGTAACCGAGACAGTTTTATTCGGACTGACAGAAGGGGATTTCCTTGCAATCGCATCAGGTGTTGAATCCCGGTCAGAACACCCGCTAGCATCAGCAGTTGTTTCATATGCTGAAAAACAGGGTATCGCACCTATGGAATGCACTGAATTTCAGGCAGTGAGCGGTAGAGGCGTGAGGGCAAAAGTGGGGGGAAAGACAGTCCTTATCGGGAGCAAGACATTTTTATCAGAACAGGGAGTCGGACTGGTCCCTTCCGTCGTGGATGCATTTGAAGTGATACAGGCACGTGGGGAAACGGCAATCGGTATCGTAACGGACGGTGTCATTGGAGGCATACTCGGAATATCGGACAGTGTCAGAGAAACATCTGCAGCAGCCGTTGAAGAACTTCACAAAATGGGACTTATCATAGGAATGGTTACGGGAGACAATGAGCGAACTGCTTCTGCAGTGGCAAAGAAATTAGGAATTGACTTTGAAGAATCTGAAGTGTTACCAGATGAGAAATCAAATATCATTCAGGCGATGCAGACCAAAGGCAACCGTATCGCATTTGTGGGTGACGGCATTAATGATGCACCCGCACTTGCGGTAGCAGACATCGGTATTGCCATCGGAAGCGGCACGGATGTCGCCATTGAAAGTGGAGATATCGTCCTTGTTCACAGCGATCCTCTGGATGTTGCTGCGGCCATACAACTGGGAAGAAAAGTAATGGGAAGAATAAAACTGAATTTATTCTGGGCTTTTGCCTATAATTCAGCTTTGATCCCGGTTGCTGCGGGAGTGCTTTATCCGCTGTTTGGAATCACCTTCCGTCCCGAATTTGCGGGGTTAGCAATGGCACTCAGTTCCGTTACCGTCATATCGCTCTCTCTTCTCCTGAAACGATATACCCCTCCTGCTACGGTAAGGAAAACACTCCAGCAGAATAATTACTAATGGACCAATTATCAACATTTTTTATTGATTTTCATTAAATCTCATAATTCATGGTTTGTTAGTATCGAATTTTGTTAGATGGCAATGAACGCCCAGGCGTATTTACTTGGATATTTCATCGATGCGATCCATTTCCATAATATATCCTATATTATCTGTCCAAATAAATATTTTGAGAGCTCACGCTCTTCTAAACATCCATCCCATAACCCCTACGATACAATTACTGTTGCCTAGGCCACAATACTTTATCTCAGTCAGGCCCCATTTGTAGAGTCCCCAGATATTTCGGGCACTCCCGCTCTTTTGTATCCTATATACAGAACAGAATGCCTTATTACAAACAAACAGCTGAGCTAACGCTCTTGATTCAAACAATTACAGAACAGATATCTCAATTAAGAGCATTTGCAGCG
>JAAYIO010000233.1 GCA_012523385.1 Methanomicrobiales archaeon | reverse complement strand
GAATATCTCTACATCGTCCAGCACCGCACTGCCGATCTCAACTGACGACGCACCGGCCATCATCATCTCCACGACATTGTCTGCACTTGACACGCCGCCGCATCCGATGATGGGTATCTCACATGCTTCATACAGTTCCCATACGCATCGTACGGCCACCGGGAAGATGGCAGGACCAGATAGTCCTCCCATGCCATTACCCAGCACCGGACGCCTGAATTCAGTTGATATTCGCATTGCCTTCACGGTATTCACTGCGACAATCGCATCTGCCCCGCCGCGCTCTGCAGCAAGACCAATCTCGGCGATGTTTGTGACATTCGGGGTGAGTTTCACCCATACGGGGAGTCCTGCACGTTTTGCCATGCGTGTACATTGTTCAACCCTATCCGGGGCTGCCCCGACTGCTGCGCCATACCCTTCGGCGTGGGGGCAGGAGAGGTTGAGTTCAAGTCCCTGCACTCTGCCGGCAAACCATTCTGCAACCTCTTCAAATTCCTCGGGTGTCCCGCCGAAAATGGACGCAATGACCGGAGCCTTCGAAAGCCCATCCAGCTCTTTGATAAAATCATGAGAGGGGTTCGGAAGACCCATCGCGTTCATCACGGCACCGTCGTACACCGCAACACAGGGGCCTTTGTGCCCCTCTTTTGGTTCGGGCCCGATTGACTTTGTAACCACGCCCCCGGCACCTGCTTTGAGCATCCGTGCGAGGGATGCACCGGTTGTTCCCAGCACTCCTGCTGCAAGAATGCAGTGATTATCCAGTCTGACGCCGCCGACTGTTATCTCCCCCGGAATTAACGTGACCATCTGATAAGAGATTGTAGTTATTTATTATTAGCATACCCATACCTGATCCATGATCAGCCTCTCGGTAATGGGTGTCGGAAAAATTGGTGGTGAGGTTGCCTACCTTGCTGCAGTGCTGGGGATTGCAGATGAAATCTGTCTTTTTGACAGCAACACTGCCCTTTCCCATGCACAGGCGCTTGACATTCGTCATACCGGTATAGATCTCTCCCTCTCAACCGACCCTGAAGATATCAGCAAGGCAGATATTACGGTATTTTCTGCAGGCATGCCACGGACCCCTGACATCAAGACCCGTGCAGACCTGTTCTCGGGGAACCTTCCGGTAGCCGATGACTGTGCTGCGTATCTGGATGGATATCCGGGCGTTTTGATAACAGTGACAAATCCGATGGATGCAAATAACTATTATCTTCACCGACGGTGCCATATTCCGCGTGAACGGTGCCTTGGATTCGGCGGTCAGCTTGATTCAGCCCGTTTTAACGGTTACCTGAAAGAATGTGGGATTCCGGGTGATGCATGGGTGCTGGGCGAGCATGGTGAGCATCAGGTTCCCCTGTTTTCATGTCTGCCAGTGGATGTGACCGAGGATCTCCGCAATGGTATTTTAGGGAAGATGCGCCAGTCCAGTATGGAAATTATCAAAGGCAAGGGGGGAACGGTGTTCGGGCCCGCATGGCATATTGTGAATCTGGTTCGCACGGTTGCAGAGGATGCTCATACGATACTGCCGGTGTCCTGTGTCTTAAACGGTGAATATGGTATCTCAGGGTGTTCTCTGGGGGTCCCGGCACGGATTGGAAAAAGCGGGATTGAAGAGATCCTTGAGTGGAGCCTTGATACATGGGAGCAGACACGCTTCACTGAAGCGGCGGCGGCATCCTCTTTACTCTGCAGGAGAACAGATGAGTAACAATGGCGGTCTCAGCCTTGCAATAAATCAGGTTGAGTATGGAAATTCTCCTGATGGCCCGGTAGTGTATATCTTTGGGCGTGACCACGACGGCGTTGCCCATCAGATCGAGGTGACTGGGTTTCGACCGTATTTCTATGCCCCTCTAAAGAAGGTAGATTCTCTCCCCCCTCATCCAAAGACAGAGGTTGATAAAACTACTGTATACACCTCAATACGCGGAGAAGAACTACGAAGAATCTATACTCAAACACCCGGCGATGTCCGCGATGTCCGTGAGTATTACGAACCGCATTACGAAGCAGACATTCCCTTTGCCACCCGGTACCTGATAGATATGGGACTTACTGGTGGCGCCATAGTACCTGGCACACCTGCGGATTACCGCGATATCATTCCCGCAGAGGTGGATGCCCCCGCACGTATCTGTATGATGGACATTGAGTGTGAGGATGAACGTGGGTTCCCTGAACCAGAGCGTGACGCCATTGTATGCATCACCTGCCATGATTCGTTCGATGATGCCTATGTGACCCTCTACATGCATCCTCCGGGACATGAGGACGGTGTGGTGCCTGTCCCCGTCCGGCCGAATCATTGCATCATCATGTATCCCCATGAACGGGATCTCCTCCGAGGTCTTGCTGCCTATATTCGCGAGACCGACCCCGACATTCTTTCCGGGTGGAATTTTGTCGATTTTGATATCAGTTATATCACGAAACGCATGGAGGCGCTGGGTCTTGAACCGGATTCTCTCTCCCGGATCCCCGGTGCCGGTGCCCGAAATCCGCTTCGCGGACGGGCTCTCTTTGATCTTTTGATGGGATACCGAAAGATGCAAAGCTCCCGCAAGGAGTCATACCGTCTGGACGCCATCGGAGAAGAAGAACTTGGGGAAGGCAAGGTTCGCTACACGGGCACTCTGAGTGATCTCTGGAGAAATGACCCCCAGAATCTCGTGGCCTACAACCTTCGTGATGTCGAACTCTGCGTGGGTATTGATGCCAAGAGTTCCATCATTGGGTTCTACCGGGAAATCGCCCGGTATGTGGGATGTCCGCTGGACCGGACTCTGAACTCGTCAAATGTTATTGACATTTTTGTGCTTCGCAAAGCATCCGGCAAATATGTGCTACCTTCCAAGGGGTTTAACGCGGGCGACGAATTTGAAGGTGCAACGGTCTTTGACCCTTCACGGGGAGTCAAGGAGAATGTTGTGGTGCTCGACCTGAAGTCTCTGTATCCGATGTGCATGATGACCATCAATGCGTCCATGGAAACAAAAGACCCCAACGGTGAACTTCGTGCACCCAATGGCATCCGGTTTAAAAAATCTCCGGACGGTCTTACGCGGGCTATCATTTCCGACCTTCTCACTGAACGCGATGAAAAGAAAGCATTGCGTGATACCTTTGGATATGGTTCACCCGATTACCTCGTGTATGACATCCAGCAGAATGTCCTCAAGGTGATTATGAACACCTATTATGGTGTCTCCGGATATGCCCGGTTCCGTCTGTATGACCGGGAAATTGGGTCTGCTGTCACCTCAGTAGGGCGGGCCATCATCGCCCACACCCGTGATGTGATAACCGGTATGGGATATGCGGTCATATATGGGGATACCGATTCCTGTATGATAGAACTCCCTGTAGCAGACACTGAAGCGACAATTGTGATGGCACGGAAGATTGAGGCACGTCTCAATGCGAGTTACGGGGATTTTGCCCGTGACACGCTTGGCGCTGATACGCATTACTTCTCCATCAAATTCGAGAAGATATACCGGCGGATTTTCCAGGCAGGGAAAAAGAAACGGTATGCGGGACATCTGGTCTGGAAAGAGGGAAAAGAGGTCGATAAGATTGATATTGTCGGCTTTGAAATGAAGCGTTCCGACTCTTCTCAGGTGACAAAAGAGGTACAGCAGCATGTGAT
>JAAYIO010000232.1 GCA_012523385.1 Methanomicrobiales archaeon | reverse complement strand
GAACCTGATTTCTGGAAATTGGCAGTAATGTTTTATTCGTTGTTATATTCGACATAATCTCATTCTCAGTCTTAATTCCTTTCAGTTTATACATTCTGGATGACATTGACGAATAGGCATTTTCCAATTCAATCTTGTACATCACATAATCTTTATCCGTATTAATCTCATAATTTTCAGCTGATTCAATACGAACGGGAAACATATAAGTTGTATCCGGTGACAGTCCGTTTACATCAATTTCGATGGGGAAAAAAGTTGTTGCTGCCACATCTCCTGCCCTGATAACAACGTCAAATGAAGGGATTACCAAACGGTCATCAGGAATCAGTTTTGCAAATTTGTCCGTCTCATCACCAAAAAAGCGATAGTTATAATGATCTAAAATTTCAAAATCTGTTTCTATGGTTACTAAAACATCATTTCTCAAAGGCATTGAGCCACCGCTGCCCACAGTCATATACCCTGTTGTAACGGAATCATTCAGCTGATGGGGATAAGGGAAAATATTATTTTCACCACTTTTAAGATAAATCATCGGTTTATAAAACTCCTCATTAAGCAGGTCTCTTTCACATGCGACTAACAGAAGAATTATGATAGATACAAAAAGATATTTTTTAAATGATTTCATTGTGTATTGTTTTAAAGGTTACTAATCTTCCCAGCCCGGGTTTTGATCTAACGTGCGAACACGTTTAATCTCCTGCCTGTCAATAGGAAGCAGAATCATTTTGTCCTTAAATTCACGATTTCTCACACCGCTGTAATTACAGATTACCCGGTTGTAATATCCGTCTCTCTCGGTTTTTTCAGTATCCATTCCCATAATCGGAATGGCTTCTTCTTCTTTAACGATACCCCAGCGGCGGACATCATGATATCTCAAACCCTCATGTAAAAACTCAACCATCCGTTCTGTTTTCAGCACTTCAAAAAAAGCTGCATGAGAGCTGGCTTCTTCCTCAGTTAAACCAGGTAAACCGCTTCTGTACCGCACAAGATTAAATGCCCATTTAATTTCATTTACATCCCGATAAAATGTTTGAGAATCACCACTATCTTCATTTGTGATTGTATGGCTCTCTGTCAGATTACTTAAACTTTCTGCATACATCAGAAGAATATCTGAATATCTTACAATAGGAAATGACTTATTCAGAATAGTTGAATTGGCTCCACTCCATGCATCATCAGGATGTACATATTTTTTCGGAACATAGCCGGTAATTGGGTAATTTCGCATATCTCCCTGTCTTACAGCACTTCTTCCTGAATTTCCGTCGCGGGCATAAAAAATCTGCACCATAAATTTCCCGGTTTCCGTTGTGGAATTCATTGGCCATAAACATCCACTAAATCCAATGCTGGCATAGAAGCGTGGTTCACGGTTTATATACATCAGATTAACATTCGGCTTAAGCGTGTATCCGGAAAATGCCTGATCTCTTGTGGTAAATCCTGTTTCAGTGTATGGATACAAACCACTGGAATTGTTTATGCCACGCCCATCAACCATTTTATAGGCATCGATAATTTTTTGTGGTACTGAAACACAGTTCCAGCCGCCAAATGGACCGGGAAAAAAGAGTTCCGTTGATGCTCTTACCCGGGAAGAATTCTTTCCAAAAACATATTCTCTGTTCTTGAAGCCCAAAGTTTCTCCGTTGAACATATCGGCATAAGAGCGGTATGGATCAATGCCTGCGGCTCCTTCCGGCCAATCTTTATAATAATTAGGATCATGAGTTATTCCCTGAGGCAATTCCGGTGTATCATAAGAGGCTTCAACGGTATGCAGCGTATAATCCATATCTATAACCCGCTTGCATGCAGCAGCTGCAACAGCCCATTTCTTTTCATCATAAGTTTGTGGAAAATAATGAACATTATCAGACTGTCT
>JAAYIO010000231.1 GCA_012523385.1 Methanomicrobiales archaeon | reverse complement strand
GGGGTAGATCGCTACGTTCGCAACGTAGAAGCCGCGGGTTCAAATCCCGCCGGGTCCATTCATTTTTGCTCACATCATAGCAGAAGAGAGAAGCATATTTTTATCCTCTGGTATCGTCCTGAAAGCAGGGTGAAATTAACCGAGATATCTATTCTGAATAGTTTTAAAGTCTAAAACGTAAAGCAAGTATGATACCATGCTGATACAAAAAGGGCGAAATCAAACACCTTTTTTCGTTCATACTGGCAATAAAACAAGATATTTATTGCGAGTTATTTGCCAAATAAACCACAATTAAATCACTAAGCGGCAATCAATCCCTGTTTTTGAAAGGCATCCGGGTAGTCTTCAAGAGGGAACGACTCCCCCGGCGTTGGCGTAGATTTGAGTTATCTGAACATATACCGCTTAAAGAAAGTAAGCTCTTCCCCCTATAGGGTTCAATGATGTGACAGAAAAAATGAAATATATCTGGACAGTCGCCTTTTTTATCACTCATAGACCCATCAGATTTTCCGGGTCAGGTGTGAATAATGAAAGGATAAGAACTATCGCCGCTACAATTGCGCCTCCAAAGAACGCAATGTCAAAGGCAGAAGACATTACCTCGGATAACAGTTCAGGCTGGTTGACAAGCACCCCTTCAGTCAGCCCTCCCAAGTCACTGATGGTGATCAGTGAGTGGATGAAGACGAGTTCAAAGATAACAATACCCAATGTGGCTCCCGCATTCCGCTCAGTATTGGTAAGACTGGAGACCATACCCTGCTTTTCACGGGGGGCAAGACTCATGATCTCGCTCGTGTTTGCCGAATAATAGAAACCTATACCAAATCCCAGCAGGGCAAGGGCAAGGATGATAACCAAAGACGAGGTCCCCACACCGAAGGTGGCGAGCAGAAGAAATGCCATGATATAGACGGCTGATGCTACGACACAGATTTTACGGGGGCCATACCGGTGATAAAGCGAACCAGACAGCATCCCACCTACCATCAGGGTGACCGAGGGAACGGTCAGGTAGAGTCCGGCAGTCATGGTCGACATTCCCTGTACATACTCAAAGAAGAAGGGTAACAGGAATTCTGAGCCTGTATAGGCCAGTGTCACCAGCAAAGTACCAATGTTTGCAAAGAGGAATGCCCGTCCCCGATAGAGACTCAGGTCAAGCAGGGGATCAGGTGCCCGGCCTTCCTGACGAATGAAGAGAAGAATCCCTCCGAAAGAAAGGGCAAAGGCTGCAAGGATCGGAATTGAGGTAAACCCGTAAGAGGAACCAAAGTTCAGTCCAAAGATGAGGGCCGCAAGCGCGAGGGAAAGGTAGATGGCCCCCAGCTTGTCAAATGATCCGGTATTCTCACGGGTAGGCATGGAGGGGATAACAGCCGCACCGAGAACACATGCGATAATGCCCACCGGGATATTGATTAAAAATATCCAGTGCCAGGAGAGAATTTCGGTGAGTATGCCTCCAAAAAAGGGCCCTGCGGCCACACCCAAAGAGGCCACGGTCACCACAAACCCAAACGCCTTTGCCCGTAACTTAGGTGGCATGAACGCCGACACCATGGCCATACTAATTGCACCGAGCATCGCGCCACCCACTGCCTGAATAGCACGGGAGATGACCAGCATAATAAATGTCGGGGAAATGGCACAGAAGAGAGACCCTAAGACAAAAACCAGGAACCCAACGAGAAAAATACGGCGAAACCCAATTCGGTCTGAGAGCTTCCCGAATATCATGAGCGAGCTCGTGAGGACGAGGAGGTAGATCGTCACGACCCATGAGACAAGACCGGTGGAGACATCAAAGGCGACTGATAATGTTGGCAGAGCAATATTCACGATGCAGCTATCAAGTGAGCTCATAAACGACGCGATGGCGATGGCAAAAAGGAGCAGTTTTGGATTTTTTACGTTGTCGGAGATATTCATTGGTGGATCCTGGATTTTATTGGAAAATTGTTCTTAAATTATTAGAGAGTGACGCATTAAGGTGCTTTGGGTTCTGGCTTATTCCCAGTAATGCGCATATCCAGCTTTTTTTAATGGTTTCCCGTCCATAAACACCCCTTCTC
>JAAYIO010000230.1 GCA_012523385.1 Methanomicrobiales archaeon | reverse complement strand
GATGATGGCCGTGGTGTTTACCTTCCCTGTCCGCCGCATTCGGGTTCAGGGTGCTGTTAGCTGGCTGACGGTGGAGGTTGCCGGCGGCAGGGGTGGCCATTCCGGTATTGAGGCTGGCTCAGGACGGGTGAATGCCCTTTCTCTTATGGGTATCCTGCTCTCCAAGCTTATCGCAGAGACCGGGTGTGTGGTCGCTTCCATCAGCGGCGGTGAGCGCGATAATGTAATACCCGGGCAGGCGCGTGCCTGCATCGGTCTTGACCCGGAGGCGGCAAAAAAGGCAATCCGTTTCATTCGGGTAGAAGAGCGTGCCTTCCGGGAGATATATCATGAAACAGACCCTGATCTGCGGGTCCGCATCTTTCCCGCAAGTCCGCAGGATGGCGTCTTTGCCCCGGAGACTACTGCCGGAGTCGCTATGCTTCTTGCCACCCTGCCTGCGGGAGTCTGTGCGATGGACGCGGTTATTCCGTCACTCGTCGCTACCTCATCAAACCCGGCAACGGTCTCTGAAGAGGGCGGTGTCCTAAGAATTGGCCTCTCGGCCCGTAGTAATGACGATAGTGCCCTTGCAAAATTGGGTGATGTCTTGCGGCAGCAGGGGAAAGAAGCCGGGGCTGCGGTCTTTATTCCGAATGTTTCACCATCCTGGCACTACCGGGAAAAGTCTCTGCTTCGGGAAACCGTACAGGCGGCGTACCATGAACTCTTTGGCGGCGAGATGCGTCTTCGCGGTCTCCATGCCGGTCTTGAGACTGCCTACCTTGCACAGAAGATCCCAGACGCAGATCTCATTGCCATTGGCCCGGATATTTGGGACGCCCACACACCACGTGAATCTGCGTCCCTTTCCTCCGCAGGTCGTGTCTGTCAGCTCGTCCGTGATACATTCAGACGGTATGTCAGCACCTCCGGATAACCGAACGGGAGTGCATGGTATAACGATACATCAGCGTAAGGGCATATGCTAGGAAATAATGCCGGATTCAGGGATTCGCGTTTTTTATCAAACGGAATACTGATTTGGGAGCACAGTGAACCTATCTTAACTTCTCTTTTTCGAATGCTGAAACGCAACGCCTTGCATAAGCTTTTTAATCGATATGGGATCGGTATGCCATAGGATTGCTGGTATAGAACCAATCGCTGATATAGTGCCATAGTGTGGTTTGATTCCCAATGAAGCCTGGATGTGGGTGTAAATGCGAAAAAGAAGTGGCGTATTGTTTGTTGTTATGATCCTGTGCATCTCTGTGTATGCGGTGAGTGCAGAGGAAATAATAATCTCGCAGAAATATGTCACGCCTGAGGATATTTATCTGTACGGAGACGGACAATTCCCTGACAAAACAACGGTTACTCTTGAAATAAATGGATATGGTGGCTGAGGTTCATCTGATACGCTTGCGGTTGTCTTTGCAATTGACAGTTCAGGAAGTATGAGATGGACCGACCCCTCTAACCTGCGGCTTGCTGCAGCTGGCACCTTTGTCGATAAAATGCTGACAACACCAGAAAATGATCGGGGAGGTGTTGTGAGCTGGGATAATTCCATTGACTTTACCTATGGACTTGTGGCAGAGGATGAGGACAATTTTGACACGCTAAAGAAAAATATCCACAGTGTGAACAGTGTTGGCGACACGAACCTGAATACTGGTCTGAATGCTGCTATTGGCATGCTGAATGCTGAAGGCAGTGCCGCTAATAAGGTCATTATTTTGGTGACCGATGGGGGGGGCGTATATACGCCCTCAGGTAAATATGGTTCGCCAGCAGATGATGCCGCAAAGAAGGGTATTGTTATCTACCCCATCGGGCTTGCTGTTTCACCCGGTTCGTACGCTGAGAGCAGTCTGATGGAGATTGCAGAGGTAACCGGAGGGCTGTATTTCCCGAGTCCGTCTGCATCAAACCTTGATGCCATCTTTGCATCAGTCTACGCTGGCGTGACAAACACCGTCCCCTATACTATTGATCTGATGGAAGTAACGGAGTCCTATATTGTTGCAGAAGACGACTTCTCGATTATCCCTGATTCTGTTACCGAGAATGATGACGGGACGACGACGATGTTCTGGACGAATGTTGGACGGTATGTCGGAAATAAGAATGATATTCTCGATGCGTCTGAAACCTTTGTAGTCACCTTTACTGCGGGTTCAGATAAATTAGGAATACTACTGCCGGTTAGCAATCTGACGTCTGCTAAAATCAGGTATAATGTCCAGAATGCAGGAGAAAGGACTGCAGAGGTTGGCCAGGCATATATCAATGTCACACAGGGGGAAAATTCAGAACCCACAAAAACGCTGATAGAAATATCCCCGGAAATACCGACAGAAACAGAGAATCCTATCCCTGCACCTGTACCGGAATTCCCGATAATGCTGTTTCCTCTTAGTATGATAGTAAGCATTTTCGCCGTTGTATTCATACTCCGGCGTTAATTTTTTTATTCTTGTTCCCGGGATGGAACAGTGGGGTGAGATTTGTCCGGAAAACCCTCTTCAATACATTATTCCCCGTTTTCTAAAGCGGTGCCCGTGTGATGGACCTGATTATCGACCTCTCCTTCCCCGAGCCCTTTCACGAGTTTCTGTGAATGCAGGTATGATAAAGAAACGGGGATATTAATCTTTATTCCCAAGGTTTTGCCACCTGTGTTATTCGTGCAGTCTTTTATTTCAAAGGTTTTGACGAATGGGAAGACACGTTCTCTCTTTGGGGGAGTGGCATGTCCATGAGGATATATGTATGGAACCACGGATTTGAGCAGGAGACTGATTCCCAGATGGAATACCTCTCTGGGGTCACTGGCAGAAATATGATTTTATGATTCAATTTATCAATTTAGACCCCACTTTTCGTATAAAAAAAGTAATGGTGAGGGAGATTTCCGTCTAATATCTCATCACTTTGATATGCTGTATATCACTGCCTCGCATATCATTTTTAATCTATTTACCATCTCTAGGTCACTGACAGCTGAGATACGTCAGCGGTCTGTATCTGCCTCTCCATGGGGGAGGGGGGGGATTTAAATGGGAATAAAAAGTGGTATATTCATTATTGCGCTATTACTGTGTCTTCTCGTCTTTACCGTAAGTGCACAGTATAAGATTGAGTCACCGAACATCGTCAGTTTAGATGGAGTACCCGTTCAAACGGTCCAGCCTGACGTTTCAAGTACAGACAAACCTACCTGTATTCCGGAATTCCCGGTAGTGGCACTTCCTCTCGGCATGATGGTTGGCCTTCTTGGTGCTGCATTCATGCTTCGAAATTAATATCCTCTTCTTTTTTTTCTCTTTTTGGGTATATCCACACCACAAAATTCGAAATACAGAAAGCTGGACATCAGGTCTTTCCGGTCAAAAAAGAAGATGAGATCACTGTCAACCATTTTAGCAGAAAAAAGATATCAAAGTATTTTGATCGGGGAAAGATCGTTTTCTCAGGCACGACGCCGGGTCACTCCGGGCCCGTTTGCGGTACTTCTCCCGCCGCTCTCCTTTTTTATTTTGATGACCGTTCCGATACGCTCGTTTAAGGCGGGTACGTGAGAGATGACGCCGATTATTTTTCCCTGATTACGCAGGGACGAGAGGGTGGAAAGAGCCATCTCAAGGGCGTCTGCGTCCAGTGTTCCGAACCCTTCGTCAAGGAAGAGGGAATCTACCTTTATTTTGCCGGATGCCATCGAAGCGAGACCGAGGGCGAGTGCCAGACTGACGAGAAAACTCTCGCCTCCGGAGAGGTTTCTTGTCGAGCGAATGGTGCCTCCCTGATAGTTGTCAGTTACCGCGAGTTCAAGAGGCAGTTCCGGGCTTTGAATCAGAAGATAGCGGTCGGTCATTGCCTGCAATTGGCGGTTTGCGGATGCAATCATCACCGCAAAGGTAAGTCCCTGTGCAAAGTTCCGGAACTTCTTTCCGTCTGCTGATCCGATGAGGGCGTGGAGTTCGCTCCACCGGGCAGTCTCAGTTTGTTGTAGAAGAATCTTTGCCTGCTGTCCGGCATACCGGGCTTCTTCCTCTTCCTGCCGCCTGAGCTGCTGGCGGATTTCACCCCTGCGGGTATTTGCCTCCTGTTCTGCTTTGGTGTGTTTCTGCAGGTCTTTGGTGAGGGTATCTTCGTCCTTTGCAGGGCTTGCTGAGGAGCGGTGCGCCTCTGCTTCTTTCAGTGCGGTTGCATGCCGTGCTGCAAGTCCCGCCTGCCACCGCTCAAGATTATCGCGTATGTCTCTGAGGGCTTTTGCCTTGTCCGGTGTAAGGAGGGCCGCGGCAAAGTCCTCTTCTCCAAAGAATCCGGCATTAAATACGGTTTCTTCAAACCGCTCTTCTGCCTCTTTTCGTTCCTCACCCTGCGTCTGGATAGCTGTCCGGAGGGTTTTTGCCTCCCCCTCCAGCCCTGCATACTCCTGAACCAGTTTTCGGTGGTGCTCCTCAGCTGCCTTGCAAACTCCTTGTTTCTCCCGTATTGTCCGGGCGAACTGGTGCTCGGTCTCGTCCGGGCTGGCCTCACCGAAGAGATTTTTGCGTTCCTCCCTGAGTTTTTGCAGGTCTGTTTGCTGCAAAGCACGGCGTAATGCGTAGCTCTCTGCAACGCCAAATCTCTCGATTGCCTGATGACAGCATCTGATGAGGGTATGGATGGCCTGTATCTGCTCTTTCAGAACACGGATGGCTTTTTCTGCCCTGTCATAGAGTTTGATGGTCTGGTCTGCGGTACGAAGAGCCGCATGCACAGCCTCTTCCCGGTCCTTTGCATTTGGGTCAAGAGCCCAGATGCGGCATCCCTCTTTCCAGGCATTTTCGCGGTATTCCTCACGTTCCCGGATGGTAGCGAGTGCCTCTTTAGCCGCCTTTACGTCGCTTTCACATCGTGCGACCGTAACAAGAAGCGTATTTTCTTTATTCCTGAGTGCGATGACCGCTGCCCGTTCCCGTTTAAGATCTTCGTCTGCTGCACGGGGCAGCGTTGCAATGTCCTGTACATACGGATGGTCAATAGCCCCGCAGAGAGGGCAGGGTTCGCCTGTTTTCAGATAAGAACGTTCATCTTCCAGATCACGTACACGAGCCGCCAGACGGACGGTCTCCTCCATCTGGTCTGCAAGGCGTTCCTGTGTTTCCCGTTCGCGGGTGCAGGCTTCCTGTGCCGTCCGGTTTCGTGTGCCCTCCTCGGTTTTATCGTGGATGCGTTTGGTAAGCTCAGCGCTCTGTCTTTCATCATCTGCACCATCTCTGAGGCGTTCTAAGAGCATGTTCAGCTGAGTTATCTGATCCTGAGAGACAGCGGTCTTTGTCCGGAGGGTTTCAGGATCTGCGTACCAAATCACTCCTGTCAGGGCTTTCTCTAACGAATCAACCTTTTTTTCTGCGTCGGCAGAGATCTGTGCGGCTTCCGGGTGAATGGGCCGTGAGGTATCACCGGGGATGGCATCTGTCACCAGTGCAGCGATGGTGGTAAGGGTACCAGAAACAGCGGTTGGATCTCCTGTGATGTCGTGCTCGTTAAGGAACCATATCGCGTTCTCCGCCGATGCCAGAGTCATGTCACCTGCTTTTGCTGCCTCTAACAATTCTTTCCGGGCCGTTTCCCAGTCACGGTCTGCTTTCTCTGTTTCCCTGCGCAGTTCCCGGAGGCGGTCTTCTGCAACCCCCATTTGCAGGTCAAGGGCCCGCACTGTGCGTAAGATTGGTGCGGCCAGTTCTGCCTGTTCCTGTGCATCCCTGAGTGCTTTTTCCTGGATCTGGACGCTCGCCTCTGCCTCCAGGGCCATCTCTTTTTTTGCCGGTAACGCTGCTTCAAGCCGAGTGAGGGATGCCTTATCCTTCTCCTCGCCTTCGCGGAGCGTTGTCACCCGGCGATAGTCTCCTTCCAACGTGGCCGCCGTTTCCCCTCTCTGGAGGCGTTTGAGCGGTTCTTCTGCTACAGCACGTTCTTCGGCCCAGTCTGCTTGTTCGCGTTCCGTCTCGCTGATGACGCGGGCAATTCTCGTTCGCTCCTGATGCCAGGTGATACCTGTCCTG
Source organism: Methanomicrobiales archaeon (assembly GCA_012523385.1). Lineage (GTDB taxonomy): Archaea > Halobacteriota > Methanomicrobia > Methanomicrobiales > Methanomicrobiaceae > Methanogenium. The sequence goes on along the minus strand of JAAYIO010000230.1, from coordinate 5,890 downwards.
CTGAGCCGAATAAGTTCCTGCAGGGAATCTGTCTGCTGTATAAGGGTTGCCTCCTCTTCTCGGAGTGCAACCATCTCTTCATCCGGAAGGAGTGTAATCCCGCTCCCTTCCGCCTCAAGCACCTTGAGTTTTTCCTGCTCATCGCGTCTCCGCTGATGGACCGCCATAGATATTCTGGAGTAGACTTCTGTTCCCGTGATCTGCTCTAAAAGAGGCGAGCGGTCATCCGGTGAGGCGTTTAAAAACGCCGCAAAATCACCCTGTGCGAGCATCACTGAACGCGTGAACCGGTCGTAGTCCATGCCGGTCAACTCCTCGACCAACTTTGCTACCTCACGTTTCCGGGTGGTGAGAATCTTTCCGGTGCGTGCATCTGCAATCTCGTGACGTGATGGTTGCAATGCACCGTCCGGCTTACCGTATGCCCGGTCCTGTGCCCATGTACAGCGGTATATCCCGCCGGATGTAGCAATCTCAACCTCGGCACTGCATTCCGATGACTGGCGGGGCATAATCGCATTGGTTGACTGACTGATGGTTTATAACGGGGGCGTGCACGCGTACATGGCGAGGCACATGGCGTCAAGAATGGTAGTCTTCCCGCCGCCTGTAGGCCCTGTGATTGCAAATATCCCGTCTGCCGTGTAAGCATCGCCGGTGAGGTCAAACTCCCAGCTTCCGGCAAGCGAGTTGAGGTTTTTCAGCCGAATTTTTAGAATTCTCATGCCTTTTTTCCTCCGCGGGGTTCATCGGTGTCCATATCCCTGAGGATCTCCTGGAACGCATCCATCAACCGTTCCTGCTGGTCGGAGGGAACCTCCGCGGTCTCCATACAGCGTTCAAACACCTCGGTCTCGGTTAGTTCTGCAAGCTCTTCGCAGGACTGGTAGGCTGAAAGCGCCGCAGATACGAGACGGGCATCCTTGACCTTCAGGATTTCAATCAGCGTCCCTTTTACCATTGCAGACACTTCTCCCATCAAATCGCCCTGAATGGCGGCACCGGTGTATATCACCTCGGCCCAGATTGGGCGGCCGGTCATTTTGAGATCGTATATCGTGCGGCGGATGGTCGAAAGATCTCCCTGAATGGTGGCGAGCCGGTGAAACTGAGGAACCGGAACGGGACGCACGACCGCAGGCATTCCCGGTGTGGTGGTCACAAGAATCACCTGCTTTTGCTGCTCAGCCTCCCCGAATCCGACGGGCATGGGGGACCCGGGGTAGCGTATGGTCTCAATGCCGGCCACCGTCTGAGGTACATGGAGGTGACCGAGGGCTACATAGGCAGCATCTTCTGCAAAAATATCCGCACCGACCCGTTCAATAAAGCCCGCGATCTGGTCACGAACTCCGTCGCCATCGATGGTTTTCCCTCCGGCGGCGAAGAGATGGCCGGTGATGATCACCGGCACCGCTGGCCCGGCGGCGGGTTGCACAGCACAGGCTGCATCCCATGCATCACGATAAAGGGAACGTACCCCGTCTCTCATGAGTGCTGACCGCTCCTGACTGGACGCTCCGGGTGCCGACCGCCTGATATCTTTGTCCCGGAGATAGGGAACTGCGGCTACGATAAGATCCGGTTCTCCGTCTGCGGTGGTCAGAAGAAAGGTGGCACCCGGCTTTCCTTCACTCACGGCTCCCACGATATGAATATTGAGGGCCTCAAGAATCTCCTGCGGCGCTTCGAGGAATGCAGGCGAATCATGGTTTCCCGCGGTAATGATGATATGGCGACAGCCAGCCGCTGATGCCTGAGTCAGGAACTGGTAATAGAGTGTCTGCGAGCGGGCAGATGGGGTTGCGTTATCAAAGACATCGCCGGTCACAAGGAGGAGGTCAACTCTCTCCTGACGTATGACTCCCGCAAGCCACGTGAGAAATGCTTCTGCCTCCGTGTCCCGGCGACGTCCGCAGAGCGTCATGCCAAGGTGCCAGTCGGCGGTATGAAGGACGTTCAGATGCCTCTCCCTCCTTTAGATAAATGGTATAAATCCCAATTTGGGGTTGTATAGGGGGTTTTTCCCTGCATACAATGATTCCGTCTTTCTGTGACTATAAATGAGTGGTCTGCAAAGTGAACCTGTGGTCGGTGAAACCGTTGTAGAAATGTCATAAGAATCTCATGCTAATCTGCGGTATTCCTTGTCCTGACAAAGGTTTCTCCCCCGTTTATATCGTTGTATCGAAGCGGATTTCAGGCGGAGGGGTATATGAAAACCGGATACTATTTTGTGGGACATTTCACCTTTTATTAAGGATTGAAATCTCCAATTCGCCCAAAATGAGGGACTATATCATGAAATGATGCAGTCGACCGGTGAGGTGGTATTGATTTTTTTGCTTTGTATTAATGGGGGTATAGACAGGCAAGCGATTGTTGTGAAGTATGAAACAGACCTCTCCCCCATCGATTTTTCCACCGCAGAACTGAACCGTAATGACCGTTTTATCCGCGCTTAGCTGATCTAAAAGATATGGTGTCGTTCATGCTATCGCCAACGAAATCTCCATCCGTATGCTCCATTATTTAATGCACCGGCATTCCCTGCATTTCATAGGGTCTCACCTATTTTGGCACTATTCTCTGTTTTATCATGGCACTGTGTGCACCTTTTAATATCTCAGACGTTGTTGTTTCTTAAGTAACAACAGTTGATGCCCGATGGTTCGGTTTGCCCTTCCATCTGTGGATCTCCTGAACAACCACATATAGTACCAATAATAAAACCGAGTGATAGCATGCAGTCACCATTTGCCGTTCTGGCCAATTCCATAATTAATCACCCAAAGACCGTAGCAGCAGTAGTCATTGGCGTGATCCTGCTGATGATCTTCTTTGCGTCCGGTGTCACCATGAAGACCGGTACCGAGACCTATGTGGACATCACCACACCATCAGGTTCTCTCATTAAACACTATGAGGAAACGTACAGCTCAAATTCTGTCATTCTCATGTTCGAGGGCGATGGAGTATATATGCCCCAGACGATGGACTATCTCCGCGTTCTCTCAGAGGATATTGAGAATGAATATCAGGTGGTCTCGGTATCGAGTGTCGTTAATCTGTTTGATATCTATAACGGCGGGGTCATTCCCGGGTCTGAAGCAGAGATAAAAAGCTTTGTTGACGAGCATAAAAATATTGTCCCCGGAGCCGCGACGACCGGTACCATGACCCTGATGCAGGTGGTTTTGCAACCCGGTCTTTCCCACTCCGCTGCCACCGCCGCCCTCCACAATATTCGTTCGGTAGTAGCAGGTCATTCTCCACCACCCGGAACATCTGTGACGATTACGGGTACAGCAGCATTTGCTGATGAGATGATGGTGTCGATGGGGACATCCACCGGTATGCTGATCGGTCTTGCCATGCTTTTGATGGTCATTGCGATGGCCATTCTCTTTGGACATGTCCGCTACCGTTTCCTGCCGGTAGGGATTGTGGCGATGGGTGTCCTCGTCTCCTTTGGGGTGATGGGTGCAACAGGCACCGGGCTCAGTATGATGGTGATAGCCGCCTTCCCGGTGATGATCGGTATTGGTATCGATTACGCCATTCAGTTCCAGACGCGGTTCGATGAAGAGGTGCGAAGAGGATCCATTGACAAAGCGGTCTATACCACTATCACCCAGTCAGGCAGTGCGGTAGCAATTGCAATGGTAGCCACCTTACTTGGTTTCATCGCGCTTACCATGTCACCGTTTCCGATGGTGATGGACTTTGCTATCATCTGCGTGGTCGGTGTTCTTTCCTGCTATATCTGTGCGCTTGTCATCGTTCCCACCTTTGGAAAGCTGGTGAATTACCGGCCGATTGATCAAAAACCTCACAAAAACGGCAAGGGAAATAAGATACCCCTGATGGAGCGCTATGACATTCTGCTTGGGAAGATAGCCAGATGGATTTCTAACTATCCGGTGGGGGTGCTCCTTCTTGTGGGGTGTATTGCGGTGGTCGGCATCTTCCTTGATGACAGAATTATCATCAATACCGAAGAGGATGCGATGGTACCGCCGACAATGCCCGCCAAGGTGAGCATGGCGAAAATGAGCAGCGCGATGGGGGCAAGCTCCACGATATCGCTCGTGGTGCGCACGGATAATATCTTTGAACCTGATACGTTGCGATGGATTCATGGATTTAGCGAATATGAATCGCTAAAACATAGTGAGATCACCGGCAAAACGAGTATTGCAAGCGTTCTTGTCTCAATGAATGGCGGTGTTCTTCCCCAGGACCGTGAACAGATTGCGGCACTTCTGAAACTCGTTCCTGAAACTACGCTGTCGCGGTATACGGACGGCCAGATGGAAGCGGTTGTTGAGTTTTCCACTGAGGCTCTGGACTTAAACGGCATGAATGAGCTTCTTAGTAAGATGCGTTCTGACCTTGAGTGGTACAGAAATGACCCCGGTATGACGGTGGGCTTCACCGGCCCCCTGACGCTCTTTGGTGACATGGTCGACGAGATCAGCGATACCAAGAGTAAGATGAATCTGGCGGGATTCGGCCTGATATTCATCTTCCTCCTCTTGATCTACCGGAAGGCGACAGCTATCACACCGGTTATCCCAATCATTATGATTGTCGGGTGGAATTCAGTCATCATGTATGTACTCGGACTGGAGTACAACCTCCTCACTGCGACCCTCGGTGCGATGACCATCGGTGTTGCGTCTGAGTATACCATTCTGATTATGGAGCGGTATGAGGAGGAACGCAAAAACGGGCTCTTGTGCCACGAAGCAATCCAGATGAGTATCCAGAAGATTGGAACAGCGATTACCATCTCCGGTCTGACTACGGTTTTCGGGTTCTCTGCTCTGACGCTCTCCGAGTTCCCCATCATGTCAAACTTCGGTCTGGTGACCGTGATCACGGTGGCCTTCTCTCTTATGGGTGCGATTCTTGTGATGCCTGCGGTGCTCGCCATTATGAGCAGAATGCAGGACTGGCTTGCAGACAGAAAGCCTGCAAGGGCTTTTTAGAGTCGTTCGCACAAAAAAGGATGCAGGATCTCACTTTGATTCTGCACGAACAGTTTTTTTCGTTGCTCTTTTGCTACACATCGTCATGACCTGCAGATGATTAAGAAGGATACCAGAGAAACTGAGTTTGCACCAATGCCATTCAATTCATTGTTAAGGATGGTTTCTCAATTGCACAGGTATTTCATGCGATGAAAAATTTTCATCTGCGGGGCAGAACGCAGAATGATACGCAAATTGTCTCATGTTCCCGGTAAAGATTATCTGCGCTGGTCTGACGGTTCACCCCGGAGGTTGCCCCGCACCGCAGAGAACCAGATACCTGTTGCACAAAGAAATCCGAAGACGATAAAGGCATAATGCGTTGCGGAAAGGAGTTCTCCGGTCACACCCGGCGTGATGATGACGGTTCCTATCACCATAGAGAATATCACCATCGTAACGGCCATGGAAAGGTTCTGTCCCAGTACCCGCATGGTAGCGGCGGTGGCAGAGGCAATGCCCGCCTGTTTGTTTTCAACCGAGCTCATGATGGAATTCATATTGGGGGATGAGAAGATGCCATACCCGAGTCCGAGCACCATCAGTATCGTCACTATAACGAGAAGTGGCGTATCCACCACGATAAACTAGAGCAGAAAGAGGCAGAAGGTGACGATGGTCATGCCAGCGGTTGCGAGTACGCGGGGTTCGATTCTGTCTGAGAGTTTGCCTGCGAAAGGTGCTGTTACCGCCATAAGGAGGGGTTGTGCAAGAAGGATGGAGCCTGCTGCCTGTGGAGAGAGGAGCCGGATATACTGGAGATACAGGGAGAGCAGGAAGGTGACGGCATAGGTGGATGAGTAGTTGATGAGTGCGGCGATATTTGAAAAGGTAAACCCCCGGTTGCCCTGCAG
>JAAYIO010000020.1 GCA_012523385.1 Methanomicrobiales archaeon | reverse complement strand
CTGCATTAATAGATCCACTATCACCCCGGAACCACCTGATGCTGATGCGAAATCCTGATCCGGCACATGGACGACGACTTGGGATCTGATGATGACGCGGATATGATGTCAGGGGATGATAGTACGTTTACTCAAGGGGGGTTCATCGGTCATCGGAACCTATACCGGATTTTTTGATGGTCCTCAGGAAAATTACTATGGGTCGGTCACGGGAACCGTTCAGGGAGGCGCGCTCATCGGCACCTGGTATGAGAGTGGTGCGCCCGAGACAACTGGCCCGCTGGAGTTTGTCATATCATCTGACGGCAATTCCTTTGCCGTGAGATGGGCACGGGCGCCTGATAGTTCAGGTGGCTTGAGTAATGTCACGTATCGCTGGAACGGCGCCCGAAAAGAATCGTTTGGCGAATTTTTAGGTTTCGCCCTTTTTTTCATTTCTTTTCCCAAATGATGGTTTAATCAAATGAGGAGTCTTCGTCTTTATCTGCGGATGATCCTTCTTTTGCAATACTGGCTCCACATTGTGGGCACGTTACAAATTCGCAATCGTCCTCTTCATCATCATACGTATCCGTATCCTCATCACTCGATCTTTCGATATAGTCAGAGAAATTGAGACCACATTCAGGACAATGTATGGTAATTGATTCAAAGGGGGATGTCATGTGTAACAAAATAATTATTGGTTTTGATAATAAGGGAATCGGTTGAGACATGGTTATGAGGGGATGGTCATTCACTCTCTCCCACATGATGACTGGATAGTTCTGAGGGATATATATCCCGGAAATTAAAAAACCGGAACAAGGAAAATCTGTCTCCAATTTAGGATTATTCAACATCCATTTCAGACCATTTCAGAAAAAGTATCAACCAAATTGGGTTGGTTCTGCTGCACCAGACTGACATTCGCAGTCATCCCAGGTGTTCTCTCAGGATGCCGCTACTCCTGACAGACGCGGTCATCCAATCGCCTTTATCCCGAGATAATCATCCAGACGATGTTTGAATGCATCATAATCCTGAATCGTCTCACGTGCGATATCATAGAGAAACCGCTCATCCGGACAGTAAAGGACACGTCCACGAAGTACCTCTTTTCGAACGTAGAGAGGCAGGTTTCCGAAGATCTGGATGTCATACCGATCATCGCAGAGTTCAGACAAGGCGGCAAAACGAAACAGCTGGCTCTCTTCACGCTTTCCATCATAAAAGATACAGAGATCAATATCTGATGTTTCTGTTGCCCTTTCCTCAGCAACGGAGCCATAGAGGATGATGAATCGCACATGCCGAAATCCTTCGATTATTTTGAGACGTTTGAGTGCATGCCAAACATACTCCTCCGTTGTTTTCATTTTCGATTCTCCTTCTCCATAGGTGGCATCTCTCCTGCATTACCATTTCCGCACCAAGAATGGTGAAGATGCTTGTTCAGAGCGATACATTCAGCAATTTGTCAGACGATCAGCAGGTTTATCCCGAATAAGAAATATTAAAAATTCAATGAAGTCTGGTGTTTTTATCTCTGTTCTGGCAGTGGTGTTAGTATTGACGCTCTTTGCCGGGTGTATGGAAAATGGGTCAGATGCCTCCGACACGGTTTCGGACAGCACTATTCAGATGAAATCAGTGGCAGACGCCCGATACGAATCCGGAATTTCTGAATACGCGAACGGAAATTACCAAACGGCAGCGGAATATTTTGAGGAGGCAACAACTCTTTACACTGGTGCCGGTCTCGATGATGATGCCCTTTTAGCAAAGAAAAAGAGTTTTACCTGCATACGGGCGAGCGGGGAGTATGAACTCAATGAAACAGAGG
>JAAYIO010000229.1 GCA_012523385.1 Methanomicrobiales archaeon | reverse complement strand
CGAGAGAGTAATCTCTGTTCGTGCCTTTGAACCGCTGATGTGAGCTTTTGGACCTTTATAGGTGATCTCTGTGCCGGACTTAGTTTCACGAATACGAAGCGCCTCATCAGTAACACCATAATCACGGAGCGGTGCATTCAGATACGTATCGCGCTGAGATATTGCTCCCAAACCCGTTGCCCCGAGAGAGATGAGACGGTCGGCGACTTCAGAAAGGTTTGGTACCGCAATTTTGGTTTCAACTTCAATTACAGAGCTCATTATTTTAAGTAGACACGCCGTATAAATATAGACAGGTAAATGAATGACCGTTAATGAAGGAGATTTTATCAAACTGAGGTTTACCGGCACATCAGAAGGTATCGTTTTTGATACAACTGAAGAAGAAAAAGCACGTGAAGCCGGTAGTTTCAATCCACAGAAAGAATATAAGCCAATTGTTGTATGCCTTGGCGGTATGCACATCATCCCCGGACTCGATGAGGCATTAATCGGCAAGGAAGTGGGCGAAAAAGGCACGGTTGAAATTCCTCCTGAGAAGGCATATGGTCCCTGGGATGAAGCTCAGGTCAGGTCTGCTCCCATCAAAAACTTTGCAGAGAAACCTCATGTCGGTATGAGAATTTCCTCAGACGGGCAGGAAGGGGTCGTTGCAAGTATTGTTGGAAAGCGTGCAGTCGTTGATTTTAACCACATGTTTGCCGGGAAAACGCTCACCTACGAGTATGAGATCGAATCTCTTGTAGAGGGGCCAAAGGAACAGGTAGAGGGTCTGATTGATCTCTATACCGGAAAGACCATGGAAGTAGATCTTACTGATGGTGTTATCACCGTTCTCCTCCCTCCCGGAATCAATTACGACAAGAGATGGGGAATGGCACGGGGCATGCTCATCCACCAGGTCTTTGAACTTATCGATGGCGTCAACGAGATTGTTTTGAAAGAATCATATAAGCGTCCTGTGAAATCGGAAGAAGCAGAAGAGATGGACGAAGCAGATGAATCTTCACCTGAAGAATCATCCTGAGAATAATTTTTTTATTGAATGGGAAAACGCAGTAATGCGGCAATTCCCCCTATTGATCCCAGTTGTTTTCCAGGTTCAAACTCTGAGGATAAGACCGTTATTTTAGCACGCAGGGAGTCTGCGGATTCGAGCAGAGTGTTAATGGCATCATCATTTATCTTTGTGTCCACCACAAGGATGTCTGAAACAGCGCCATATTGAATTCCCTTTGTAACATCATCGATGCCGTATGCCGCAGGGCCCGTGCCCGAGATTCTTGAGAGGAGTTCATCCATCAGGGTTACCTCTCGGCCCAGCTGAAGGTCCTGTGTTATCCGTTCCAGTATCCCCTGACCAATAACTTCCTGTACAGCGCCCCGTCCGCTCCTGCGCGTCTCAGCAGTGATCATGCGACCTGCCATATCCGAGTCGGTTCGGGTAAGATATGCCATAAAATCTTCCTTGACAAACCCCGGCCCTGCAATTACTATCGAACCGGTCACCGGAGAGAGTGATTGGTATATCTCTTCAAAAAAAGCACGCCGGCCATCCACACCCTCACGTTTTCCGCTTCCGGCGACTATTTTCATGACATATTCGGGTCCGTACTGGCGGATACGAAATATCTGCGCCTCTCCTTCTTCAATGGCGGTGATATGTACGATACCGGTTGTCGAGACAGTGACGGCCCGTTCAATTCGTTCCAGTTCAACATGGTTCCATGATTTAATGATGGAAATTTCCCTGCCGGACTCAAGATTAATCGTATGGTAAAAACCGGCATCCGGGCCCTGTTCAATCACCCCGGATACTCTCAGGCGGAGGGAGTCCGGGTGAAATTCTGTTTTTTCCACCCGTATACCCAGACGCACCGGCTTTTTCTCAGTCTTTTCCGGACGTGTTTTGTCTGTCTGGGACTCAAGACTCCGGAAGGTATCTGCAAAGATTAGATCGCCGGTTCTGATGAGATGTTTGATATGCCAGAGATCGTCGATTGACTCGGGGAACAGCCTTATTTCACCGTCAGAGTTTTTTAGGCCGTCGTATTCTGCTTTCATATCTCTTCAGTAATGTCAGACCCGCCCGGCGGAACAAATGCGGCTATACTTTCTGAATTCAATACATGTTTCATAGATTTCCATTCATCTCCGTATTTATCCCGCAGTATCCTGAGTACTTTTTTGGCAACGTCATTCTGCTCAAACTTTCCCGGACGGAGCACAACATAGTGTTCTGCTTTCTTCTTTACGGCATCTATCGGCCCGCCGATGATACCTAACTCAGGAGTAACCTGGAGACCGATGGCGACACCAAGGCCCACATTGTGGAAATATGTCCGTTCGCCCCGAATGATAAACCCACCGCGTGAGACATATTCTCCCGACTCCGGAGTCTTACTCACCTGATTCGGTG
>JAAYIO010000228.1 GCA_012523385.1 Methanomicrobiales archaeon | reverse complement strand
ATGTTTTGCCCGGGCATAATCGCAATTGGTTCAATGCGGTTTTGGTAAAGAGGGTTGATTCGACCAGCAGATATATTCAGCATAGGGATACCATGCACCTGCTCAATTTTTGTGGATAGGGTATCAAGCCTATCAAAATTATCGAACGTAACACAGTCCAGATTGATGATCGTTTCATTCTGCCCGGAATCTGCATTATAATACGAAGGAACAGGGATCAAAAGCACCACATTTTCAATTGGTTCAGATGTGGAGAGGGACAATTCATAATCGTATATAGATTGTGCACTCTCCGATGCAAGGGAATCAAAAAATACGATCATAAAAACAGAGAACATGATCAGCATGAAGAACAACAAGAATATCGCAAGATTGGTTTTTCCCGTATCGTCCAAACGCATTTGCATATTCAGGTGATTTGGCAAAGCGTTGGGATAATGGTTTTCATGGCACGTTCATATTCGCGATTTTTCCGAAGGGGCATCTTTGCCTCGGTCACTAAGTGCCCGTAACGACAGGCAGGACAGGATTACTATCTCATCGTGCGATGAGAGAAACCTGCGGTTCCATATTTAAGATAAAAAAAAGAGGTAAAAACGGGTATGTAAGGGGGGGATATTGGTATTCTTACGCTGCTGCAGTGAACGTCAGGATGACGGTTCCCTCTGCGTCCTCAACGACTAACTGGTCTCCCGTAATCCCATAATACGCTGCTATTTCCAGAAGGTTCAGGTATGCAGTCTCCTGCTCCATCGTTCCCTTTGGTTCATCGCAGAACATAAGAGTTGCACCAATCATTCCAAATGAAAGTGCAGCGCCATCCGTTTCATAGGACCCAAAGTAGGTGTTGCACCCCGCAGAACCGGAAATTTCATTATCTTTATTGAGGGAAAGAGAGATCTCCGTTCCGGTGATGACAGAGACAATAGCTCCATTGCCGTCATTGTATGAGTCAAGAATCCATGTGGTTCCGGTCAGAGATTCCGGTGCAGGTGGCACGACCTTGGTAAAGACGAGAAGAACTGTTCCGTTTGCATCCCATAGTTTCAGTTCATCTCCAACACCACTAAATGCGGTAGTTTCACTGAGCAGTTTCAGGAATGTCGATTCCTGCTTCATTGCATCTTCCGGGCCTGCCATCATCGTGGTTCCAATGGTGCCGAATGTAAGTGCATTGCCCGAGACTTCATAGGATGTGAAGTAGCTGTTTACACCGGCAGAGCCTGCGATACGGCCTTCTTCATCAAATGAGAGTGTGATCTCTGTCCCTGCGATGACAGAGACGATTGCGTTATTGTCATTGTATGACTGGAGCACCCAATCGCTGCCCTTCAGGGAGTCAGCGGTGGTGTGCGGGACTCTCTCAAAGTTGAGCAGGAGGGATCCCTCACCGTAGCAGAGATTCAGTTCATTTCCAACACCATTGAATGAGGCAGTGTTGCTGAGCAGTATCAGGTATGTCGATTCCTGCTTCATTGCATCTTCAGGGCCGGACATCATTGTGGTTCCGATTTCGCCGAACGAGAGTGCATCATCCTTGGCTTCATAGGATGCGAAGTAACGGTTAACACCGGCAGATCCTGCGATAGCACCATTTTCATCGAATGAGAGGGTGATTTCTGTTCCTGCGATTGGAGTGGAAATAGCTGCATCACTCGTGGTGGATGAGAGGAGTATCGAATAGCTGTATGAGCGGAGCACCCAATCGGTGCCCTTCAGGGAGTCAGCGGTAATTGGTGGCATTTTCTCAAAGGTGAGCAGGACGATTCCATCTGCGTTCATAAGTTTCAGTTCATCCGTTCCAACACTGAATTTTGCAGTCTCACTGAGGAGGTTTAGGTATGTGCTTTCCTGCGTCATCAGCGGTGCAGGGCCTGCCATCATGGTGGTTCCGGCTGTACCAAATGAGAGTGCGTCGCCCTTGACTTCATAGGATGCGAAGTAACGGTTAACACCAGCAGAGCCTGCGATAGCGCCATCGCCATCGAATGTCAGGGTGATTGTTGAACCCCCAATGACAGAGACCATCCCTGCGGCTGCGTTGTCATACGTTTTCAACTCCCATTCGGTTCCTTTCAGGGCGTTACCATCCGTACCAGGGGTGGAGGTAAGACACCCTGCACTAAACAGACAGATGCCCAGCACAAGCACCGATCCGATTAGGATCGAAATGCCGGTGTTCCGGTTTTTTGTTGTTGCCATATACTATCATTGTCCAACAACTAACATAAATAAACCTATGGCTACGAATTAATTAGAACCTAAAAAATGGTCTGTTTTTATAAATATGACCATTGTGACCTTTTTTGAATTTCAATACCATGCTGGCAAAAGCTATTGTCTCCGCTCTTACCAGCCCATCGATGCCATTTATACGTTCGTATGCAGAAATGGAGGTATCCTTTCAATACAGGATTAAAAAGGATACCAGAGATATATTGGAGGCGGGTATGACGAGACAAGAGGTGACAAATACCGAAATTGCAGGGATGCTCACAGAAATTGGAGATCTTCTCGCACTCGGAGGTGCCGCATTCACTCCGCGTGCTTACCTCCGGGCGGCCCAAGCCATTGAGACTCTCGATGAGGATATAACCGCCATCTATGACCGTGGCGAACTCAAAACTATTCCCGGCGTGGGAACGGCCATCTCTGCAAATATCCAAACCTTCATTGAAGAGGGTTCACTGCCGTATCTTGAACTGCTCCGCAAAGAGTTCCCTGATGGACTCAGGGAACTGTTGGAGATTGAAGGGATAGGCCCAAAAAAGGCACGCCTTCTGTTTACCGACCTCGGCATCACCGGTGTTAAAGACCTCGAGACCGCGGTGAAAGAGAAACGAATACGAACCGTTCAGGGATTCGGGGTAAAGTCGGAAGAGAAAATTGCAAAGAGTATTCTGGTCTGGAAGGAGCGTCACACCCGTCTTCTCCTCGGCGTTATTCTCCCGGAAGCTAAGGCTATTGATGAGAAACTACGGATCCATCCGGCAGTGCAACAGGCGTGTCTTGCGGGCTCTATCCGACGGCGAAAAGAGACCATCGGGGATGTAGATATTCTGGTTGCAACAGACGATCCCGAGACGGTATCGGCATTTTTCTGCTCGCTTCCCGAACGGGAACGGGTGTTGATGGAGGGGCCGAAACGGTCTACGATAGTGCTTGCAGAGAACCTGCATGTAGATCTCCGGGTGATACCCGAGAACCAGTTCGGTGCGGCACTCCAGTATTTCACCGGGTCAAAAGCCCATAATATCAGTCTGCGGCAGCGGGCCATCACCCGTGGCTGGAAACTCAACGAATATGGTCTTATGGCACGGGAGGGGGATGAGGTCATCGCGTCTGAACGGGAAGAGGATATTTATGAGGCACTTGGTCTTGCCTTTATTCCTCCTGAGCTCCGGGAAAACACCGGCGAAATAGCGGCGGCAGAAGACGGACGTCTTACTGACCTCATCGGGTATGGGGAGGCGAAAGGGGATCTGCACATGCACACCCAATGGAGCGATGGTGCTCATACCATCCGGGAGATGGCGACAATGGCACAGGCACAGGGGTGCGAATATATCGTTATCACCGACCATTCGGCAGGACTGCCAATTGTCCACGGGATGTCTGATGAAGATATCCGGAAACAAGGAAAAGAGATTGCAGACCTGAACAAAGAGTTAGAAGACATCACGATACTGCACGGTATCGAGGCGAATATTGACCGTGAAGGGAATCCTGACGTTACAAGAGAGGTGCTTCGCGACCTCGACTTTGTGATAGGGAGTATCCACTCGGGGTTTGCCATGCCAGAGAAAGAGATGACCGAACGGATGATCACCGCCATTCACCACGATTACGTAGACATGATCGGCCATCCTACTGGCCGTTGCATCCTGACACGAGAGTCTTACCAGTTTGATGTGGACGTGGTCTTTGAAGCGGCCGCCAAAGCGCACACATTGCTTGAAATCAACGCATATCCTGCCCGACTAGACCTCTCTGACATCCTGTGCCGGAAAGCAAAGGCATGGGGTGCGACGATGGGGATAGGCACTGATTCCCATCACAAAGACCATCTCTGGTATCGGGAATTGGGGGTGGCGGTGGCTCGGCGAGGATGGTTGGAAAAAGAGGATGTGGTAAATACACGGTCGCTTGCGGAGTTCAGGACGTGGGTGGAAAAATGAAGATTGGAATGCCGTTGGACTAACGGCCAAGGGGTATGGCGCTTTATAAATCAACCCGTACGAGCCGTCTGTCCTTTTCCAGCGCCGCAATCGCCTTGAGAGCACTTATCTCCTTATCCTTTATCTCAAGCATGATATCAATATCAAAGGCTTTTGCCTCTTGGGTAAACCCAATAAAATCAGGAATATCAATCGTTGCCGCATGCTTCCCCGGCCGTCCCCCCAATTCCTGTGTACTATAATCGACCATCGGAATGCCGTCAGAAGACTTCCACGTTGCGGCCACCTCCGGATAAATTTCCCCCACTGATTCCTCATACGAGGCTTTCACCCGATGGTGAAGAGTATCAAAGATGATTGGAACACCGGTCTCTGCATGAACCTTAAGACAGTCGCGGGCCGAAAACCTAACATCGTCATTCTCGATCACCAGACGGCGGAGAATCGTTTCATCAAGTTTGAGATACTGGTCAATAAACCGGGCGATGCTTGCTTCGCGGTCACCATATACACCGCCAACATGCAACTGAATCTTTGCCGTTGTATCAAGTTCGAGAAGGTCGAGCACCGCCGCATGATAGGCGAGTTCGGCAATGCTCCGCTCGACGATATCCGGGTCTTTTGCATTAAGGAGGATAAACTGGTCGGGGTGCATCGATATCCGCATCCCCTCTTCACGTATGTATGATCCGATGGCAGCGAACTCTGTCCGGGAGTTTTCCTGCCAGTT
>JAAYIO010000227.1 GCA_012523385.1 Methanomicrobiales archaeon | reverse complement strand
ATCCCTATGCTCAAAGGTCTTCCCCTCTCCCTTGTTGCAATAGATGAAGCTCATTGCATCTCACGATGGGGGCATGATTTTCGCCCCGATTACCGGAAACTCCGGATGATAAAAGAGATCTGGCCGGATGTCCCGGTCATCGCCGTAACAGCCACTGCCACCC
Organism: Methanomicrobiales archaeon; assembly: GCA_012523385.1. GTDB lineage: Archaea > Halobacteriota > Methanomicrobia > Methanomicrobiales > Methanomicrobiaceae > Methanogenium. The sequence continues at coordinate 3,820 of JAAYIO010000227.1, read as the reverse complement.
GTGAAGTAAAAGACGATATTATCAAACAACTGAACCTAAAAAATCCGTCTGTTTTTATCGGTTCATTTAATCGGAAAAACCTGTATTACGAGATTCGTGAATCTGCAAATCCTACCCAGGCGATAACAACATATCTGGATTCGCACCGTGGTGAGTCTGGCATCATCTACTGTTTTTCCCGAAAGAGTACGAAAGAACTTGCCATCCATCTACAAAATCAGGGACACTTCACCCTCCCGTATCATGCGGGTCTCGATGAGGGTGTCCGCAGAAGAACTCAGGAATCGTTTGTCAAGGATGAAACAAAGATTATCTGTGCGACGATTGCCTTTGGGATGGGTATTGATAAACCGGATATCCGGTTTGTTCTGCATTATGAACTCCCAAAAGACATCGAATCATACTATCAGGAGACAGGACGGGCAGGAAGAGACGGCATGCCAAGCGAGTGCATCCTGTTCTACGATCAGGGCGATTTGGCAAAACACCTCTGGCTTATCAACAAATCTGAAGCCGATGAAAAATACAAAGAAATTCAGAGGCAGAAACTCTATAATCTAACCCGATTCTGTGAATCTCCGGTATGCAGGAGGCAAACGCTCCTGACCTATTTCGGCGAGCAATTCCCCAAAATAAACTGCGGGTTGTGTGACAACTGTCGAAAGGATACCGGCAAATGTGATGCAGGGGCATATGTGCGAAAAATATTCACCTGTATCGCGGAAGTGAGCGGACAAATCGGACAGAAAAAGATTGTCGCTATTCTGTGTGGTAAGAAAGAGAGAGAGTTTGGAGGTCGTACTCGCGAAGATCCACGGTCATTTGGTTCTCTTAGGGAGATCTCAGAGAATCAGGTGAATGAGTGGGTTGGGGATCTCATTTTTCAGGGGTATCTCAAACGGACTGGCAGAAAATATCCGGTTCTCTCCCTGTCGGACGAAGGATGGGCATATCTTAAGGCGCAAAACAATCTCCCTGTTTTCCTGAGTAAACCCAAATTGAGGGGGAAAATAGCGCATGGTGCACCAAAAGAGGATCGCTCGGAGATCCGGTTCAACCAGTCCCTCTTTTCCCTTCTCAGGATACAAAGAGATGACGTTGCCCGACGTGCCAGTCTTCCGAAATATATGGTTTTTACCGACCCCTCTCTTATTGAGATGGCGGCCTTTTATCCGCAAACAAAGGAGGAATTCCTGAAGATTAAAGGGGTTGGTGTTGCAAAATGGGAAGCGTATGGTGACATGTTCATCACGCTCATTTCTAAATTTTGTAGTGAGAATGGCATTTCCGTTAAGGAGAAAAAGGAGTCCTGACACCAACAAAGGCGGGACGCTGTAGGCTTTCCTCGACAATGGGCACAACAATGGATCCCGTGTTTTTTTCCCTCATTTTCCCCTTTTTCCATGAGTGAGCACGATTAACCGCTGCATGGCGTGGCTACATAATTTCAGGAGGATATGACCAGTTCTATGTTCCTGGCTACTTTTTCTTTTGATTTTGAGGGATACTACCGATCTGTTGTATGCTCTGTTTCATCCATGTATGGTATGCCGGTCAGCATCCGGATGATGGGCATGCCAAGTTTTTTAGGAAAAAAGCTCATCAAGGGTGGCAAGCATACCATCCTCAACTTCTTCTGCGAGAAGGCCGAACAGGAGACGGTCATGGTAACCCCCTCTCGCATGCCAGTATTTTCTCTGCCGCCCCTCAACGACAAATCCCGCTTTCTTTAGCACCTTCACAGAACCCAGGTTTCCTGCGGCAGTATCGGCGTTCAAACGGTAAGCCCCTGCAATGCGAAAGGCAAACCAGACGAGAAAGGTAGCGGTCTCTGATCCGATGCCTCTTTTCCAGAAGAGATCATCGATCTTATATCCGACACGGTACGCTCCGAAAGAAAGATCCTCTGCAATGAGGGCGCACTGGCCGATGAAGACCCCGGTCTTTCTTTCCCGGATAGTGAAGACAAAGTGGCGAGGTAGTTCCTTTTTAACGAGCGCTCTGGCGTTTTCATTCACAAAGGGAAGAAAATATGTGTGGGTGACTTCCGGGGTGTTCGGGCCAAAGAACAGCCAGTTGCAAACCGTCTCCTTTGCAAACATCTCTGACATGGAGGCAATGTCTCTGAATGTGATATATGAGAAGGTGAGGGTGGGGGACGTCCAGGTGGTCTGCATCTGCCATTATGTATGCCTGGTTGGATAAAATGGTTTGGCGATTTTTTCTTTATCGTGAATATATCATTTTTATGTCAGGGTGCACCAAACCATTGCATAGTTTGGTCAAAAGGCTCATAGAGAATGCATATTGGCATCAGAAAGAAGTGTCAGGAGAGTTTAGGAGGCAGGGTGAGAGCTATGGTCAAACGTCTCTGCAACAGAAAACGCTCGTCACCCTCATAAATTAGATCATTTTCTGTCTTTTAAATAAAAGATATTAAATGCGGGTTCATCTGATTAAAAAACCCAATCCAATCAGAGAGAATGGGTTAATGTCCATGGATGGCAATGTACTATCATGAAAAAAGAGCACGGGATGTACCTGGCATATTTATTTCAGACGTTCATCGGTCTGAACTGTATCTATGCCTTTGTAGCCGGAAACCTTGTAGGATTTTTTTCGGCACTCATCATGTTTATCGTGACCCTGATCCCCTTCTTTGTCGCATATAAGATGAAGATTAGCTTCCCCTGGTTCGTTTACTTTTTGATTGCACTATCCCTGTGGTTCCATACGGCAGGTTACATTCAGGGGTATTATGAGATGTATTACCCATATTATGACAAAATCGCCCATCTGGTCTCCGGCACAACGGTGGCACTCCTTGGTTTTATCGGTGTGTTGTTCCTTGACCGTCATTGGAATATGACCCTGACGGTCCCCTTCATTGTTGGATTCATCATTATATTTGGCGTGGCTCTTGGTGCATTCTGGGAGATGTACGAATTTCTGGTGGACACCTTCCTTGGCGGGTCTCTCGGCGGCCCGATGCAAAACAGCCTGACTGACACCATGCTTGATATGATATTTGTTCTCGCAGGCTCAATTCTTGTCGCTATTATGGGTGCTATTTACTTTCATAAACACCATCAATGTTGCAACGGTGAGTCAATGACCGGGGATGAAGAAACGAATTAAGTGATTTTTTTCTGGGAGAAAAATCTCTTCCTCACGATATGATATAATAACCCCCCCCATTTTTGGATGAATTTTTGATTTTCGGAATTATTTAGCTGAATAACCTGTCTGAAGAATGTTCTTCATGACCGGGACTATTTTTTTCGGCTATCTCCCCGCTCTTCTGGGTGAATGCTATAGTCATTCCCAAAATTGATCACAGGTCAGGGATAAATAACAAAAAAATGAATGGGCCTGATGCGATTCGAACGCATGACCGTCCGGTTATGAGCCGGACGCTCCACCAACTAAGCTACAGGCCCGAATGATTTGTGCATATTCTCTATGTCATGAGTATGTAAAAATGTATTGAGCATCCCCGCCTTTTTTAGCATTCTGTGCCATTGAGTGACAGGGTTTTTTCTCATCTGGTGTCCGCGTCGCCGAAAAATCTCCGTTTAAGGAGACAAACTGAAAAATGGATTTTTTTGGGGATTATCAGGTGTTGCCTCCTGAACCCGAATTCGGGTCTGCCCTCCACTTTGGAATCATTTATTGCTGATCTGTGGTACGATAGAACATACCGGATGAATCCGGTATATGTTGGTTGATTAGTATGAATGATAAAAACTGGATCATCGTTCTCGCAAGCACTCTCATCGCTGCCTCCGCACTGCTTTATTTCATTCATTATCTGTTGTTT
>JAAYIO010000226.1 GCA_012523385.1 Methanomicrobiales archaeon | reverse complement strand
GTATATAGGATACAAAAGAGCGGGAGTGCCCGGGATTTTGATATTCCTGCAAATGGGTGGGATGAAGATGACGTTTCTTTGTTTTATGGTGAGTGATGAAAGAAGCGGGAGCTCTCGTGGTTTACTTTTGATAGATATTTTTCATAATGGGTGCCATTTTTAGGTAAAAACTACGTGATGGGCATCCCCATACCACAAATATTGTTAATAATCATCCTTGTCCGTTCTGAAAAATCATTTGTGCCAATAAATACCGGATTCTGCTAAATATTATTCCCTGTCAGATGCCCGTCTCAGACGAACGTACATAACCGTTGAAGGAAAAAAGACATAGAGGGAAAAATAGTTTCTGGTGTCTAATCGGTAGTCCCGTTTTGGCAGAAAACTCATTCCTCTCTGGACAAGAGCGTGTCACCGATGAAACTGATCACATTTTTAGGCGGGCGGGAAAACGAGGCGGGTGTGTTTACCTGTGTAGGTACGTCCTGTAAAACACAGTTTGTTCAGGAGGCGATATGTAACCTCCTTGGAACAGTTGACACTGCCGTTATCTTTACGCCGGAAGGTGCCAAGAATGTCGCATGGGAACCGGTTTCAGCGGCACTTGCCCGGTGTGGGGTACATTCAGATATGAAAATAATCCCCAATGGAGAGACCGAAGGTGAACTATGGGAGATATTCAGGGCACTGGAAAACAGCATTCACGATGGGGAAAAAATAGTCTTTGATATCAGCCATGGGCTTCGGTCTCATCTTTTAATTGGGTTTCTTTCTGCAGCATTTTTTCGAACAACGGGCAAGGCAGAGATATCGCATGTATTTTATTGCCTGAAACGGGATGGGGGGGATTCATCACCCATTCTTGATTTGACACCATTCCTATCAATTCTGGACTGGACCTCCAGTGTGGACGCCTTTCTCCGTTCAGTGGATGGGGCTGGCATCAATCGTCTCGCAAACCGAACCGCAAAAGAGGCCTACCTCTCCGGCCATCCGGATGCACCTGAGACACTCTCACGATTCGCTGAAACCCTGAATGGATTTGCACTGGCGACACGGTTGGCACGCCCAGTTGAGGCCCTGAACTTTGCATCCGGTATTGCCCGCGATATCGATGAGGCCACAGCAGAGATGAAGGTATTCACGCCGCCCCTCGTGGGGGTGCTTGATGAGATTCGGATGGTGGGTGATCTCGGTATTCAAAGGCCGAGCCCGGAAGAAGGTCTCACGTGGGCCCATGTGGAAAAAGAGCTTGACCTAATTGGATTCATGATCGAACGCGGTCTTCTGCTCCAGGGGGTGACCTTTTCTCGGGAGTGGATGGTGAATCTCATGCTCCTCCTCCACTTTGGAGATGGCTATATTGGATGGCTGAATCCTGACATCCGTCATGAGATGTCGCATACCTTTGGAGGGGCCATTCTGGCTCTGAAACAATCTCCTTACCGTACGACCAGCCTCACTGACTGGTATATGCAACTCCCCTGGCAGGAACAGATTACCCGTCTCTGGGGAGAACTATCTGGTATCCGAAATGACTTTGCCCACTGTGGAATGCGGGAATTCCCTCCGCGGATATCACGAATGGATGATAAGGCAAAGGAGCTCTATGAACACCTTCGTATTTTTTATGGCGTGGTGAGGGGATGAGCGAACACTTGTTCTCTAAAAATCGCAATGCCGTGGACACGCATTGAATGCACGGAAATAATAGATGAAAAACGTAGAATAATGGGAATCCCGGGTTTTCTCATCCCAGC
>JAAYIO010000225.1 GCA_012523385.1 Methanomicrobiales archaeon | reverse complement strand
GTATTCAGGAATCCCTCGGTAGAAGGGGCATTATTGTACTCGCCCCCTCAGCGGGCACCATTGCAGAAGCGGCCCCAGACGCCTACAAACCATCAGATCAAGTGGTGGAAGTTGTTCATGAAGCCGGTATATCAGCAAAGGTTGCCCGTCTCTATCCGATAGAAGTTATCAAAGGATGATACAGAAAACAGGAGTCGCATGGGACTGTTCCTTACCGTTTATCAGATACATCGAAGATACCGGCATCACCTGTGAATTAATCACGCCACAGATGATAGGGGCCCCGTATTATCGGGGAAAACTTGTCTCCCTCATCATCCCGACAGGGTTTGGTAATAAGGCATATTCAGACCTCCTTCCGGCACTGAGAGCGTCATCAGCGAGAATTAAACGATTTCTGGATAAGGGAGGAAGGGTTATTGTCTTCGGTGCGATGTCTACCGAGGCGGATCGCTACGACTGGCTTCCCGTCACGGTTGAGTATGTGAGTGGGTATTTCAGCAGCCCGGTGCATCTTATCAAAGATGATCCCATTACAACCATTTTTGAGGATTTTGATACCAGTGAAATCGACTGTGATGGTTACATAAAAGATCCCCAAGGTGATGTCTTGGCACATACCGATGACGGCAAGGCCATTGTGGTTTCATACCCCATTGGGAAAGGCACTCTCATCGTGACAACCATCCATGAATATCCTTCACGGGGATTTATACGGCATTTTTGCACCTGTGAAAGCGAAACCTTATTTTAACAATCAACCATCTATTTTTCTAGTACCGAACCTTCGGGTGTTTTCTATGAGTGGTTATAATATATGCGCAGATTCAGATGCTGGCGACCTTGCAGAAGTTGCCCTTGCAGTCCATGAAATCATTAATCGCCTGCCTGTGACAGCAAAATCCCTGAACAATCCCGGAGTAAGAATTGAGAAGGGCGTGATAGTTGACAATGCATATACCGGGCCGGTTCTTGAATTGGCAATACGAAAGAACCATCTGATAAAAACTATCCCAAAGACAGGAGCATATGCAAACGTAGCTGTTGTCGTTGCCCCAATACGAGATACTGATGGAAAAGCAATCGCTGCCATAGGACTTGTGGACATCTCCGGCATCTTTGATCTCGCTATTATGATGGGACACCAGTCAGCAATTCTCAAAGAAGTGTGTGGCAAAGACCCCTGTCCCCTCCCCTCCGAGGCCATTGCTTCAAAGAAGTGATTATACATGAATACGACCGCAAACCAGATACTCAGCATTCTTGAAAAAGGTGGAACACCCATCTCTCGCGAAGAAATTAGCACAAAGATAGGAGTACCCGAGGCAGAAATTAAGGATAGTATTAAAGAACTTCGCGAACTTGGATATGAAATAGAAGAATCTAAAGAAGCAGGTTATCGACTTGTGCAACGCACCGACCGACTCTTACCATACGAAGTAAAACGGCACCTGAGGACAGATTTCATTGGGCAAAGGATAGAATATTACCCGTCTATTTCTTCAACCACCATGGTTGCAAAGGAACTCTTAGTAAAGACATCCGTTTCAGAGTTGAACGGGATCATGATCATCGCAGAAGAACAGTCCGGCGGTTTTGGCCGTCTCGACCGCCCGTGGTTCTCTCCTCACGGAGGCATCTGGACAACGATTCTTTTGAAACCAAAGATGCCTGTTGACCGCGTTTTTATGCTGACAATGGCAAGTTCTATCGCCATTGTTCGGGCCATCAGAAAACTGTATAGGATAGGCGCCCTCATCAAGTGGCCCAATGACATCTACATCGGCGACCAGAAAGTAGCGGGAATTTTGCTTGAAATATCCGCCGAAGGAGGAGAGGTAGAGCACTGCATACTGGGTATTGGCGTTGATGCAAACATTCCACAAGAGGCCCTTCCCAAGAATCTGAATACACCTGTTACCTCACTCATGATCGAACACGGAGAACCCATCGATAGGGCAGCATTTCTGGCACACCTGCTCCGTGAGTTTGAACGGCGCTATCAGCAAATTGAGATGGGCGAATATGATTCTATCGTGCGCGAATGGAAGAGTCTCTCATTAACACTCGACAAACGGGTCAAGATTAAAACCCCCCGCCTATCCTTTGAAGGAACAGCAATTGACATTGATGAGTATGGTGCCCTGATTGTACGGCGCGACAATGGCAAGACCGAGCGGGTATTCTCCGGGGATTGCACCCCCGTCTAAATTATTTTTCGAGACACCTGCGAAATAAAATAAAGGTTACATGTACGGTAACGAACAACGAAGTCATCTGATATCCCTGACAGCAGCATTTGTAGCACTGATCGCCGTTGGTGGGTGGGTCTCTCTGCCAATCCCTCCCGTCCCGGTTACCCTGCAAACGTTTTTCGTTCTGTTAGCAGCAGTTGTGATGGGTAGGTCTGCTGTCCTGCCGGTCTCAGTTTACCTGCTTCTTGGAACGCTGAATATGCCTGTATTTCACAACGGACTTGCAGGGATTGGCGTTTTATTGGGTCCAACAGGAGGTTACCTCATTGGATTTATCCCCGCAGTTCTTGTAGCAGGCCTTGCCTATGAACAAGATAACCGGATAATCAAGGCCGGAGGAATTGTCGCAGCCACCCTGACAATCTACTTATTTGGTATTGCATGGATGTCATACTCAACGGGGATGGCACTGGCACAGGCAGTAGTCCTTGGTTTAGTGCCATTCATCGTAGGGGATCTATTGAAAGGAATTGCCGCATTTATGATCGGAGAACGTATCTGATGATTCAGGCACACCACGTGTCTCACCGTATACTGGAGATTGACTCTCTCCGGATTGGGCAGGGGCATACCGCCATTATCGGCCAAAACGGAAGTGGAAAAACCACCTTTCTGAAACTATGCGCAGGAATTGAACTCCCCCACCACGGAACGCTGACCATATCAGATAAAAAACCGCGGGAAGTGCACATTGGATGGGTGGGCGAAGTCCCCGACAATAACCTCGTTTTTCGAACGGTAGATGATGAAGCGGCATCCGGCCTGCGGTTTCAAAGAACTCCGCCGGATGAGATCGGGAAAATTACCCGTGCGGTTCTTTCTGAGATGGGAATCGGGCACCTCAAGAACCGCGCTAATCACACCCTCTCCTGGGGAGAAAAAGTGCTCGTAGCGTGTGCAGCAGCGCTCTCCCTCTCTCCAGAGGTACTCATCCTCGATGAGGCAGACACCCACCTTGACCGAAACGCAGCGAAAAGACTTGAAACCATCATACAAAGGCGACCTGCCCCCTGCATTCTTCAGTGTACACAGGATATGGACACCGCATCCCGCGCTGACCGGGTGGTATATTTTGCCGAAGGTCGTCCCCGGTATGTTGGAACACCCGAAGAGGTCTTTTCCCACCTGCGTGAAACTGAGATGTATCCCTCGCTATGGAGAATAGCCGAATGCATCTGAGAGCAGAACACCTTTCCCTTACGCGTGATGATTGGGCACTCACCGCCGACGGAATCTTTTCACCGGGCATTCATTTGGTGACCGGCCCTGTGGGGAGCGGAAAGACAACGCTCGCATCAGCCCTTGCCGGGATATTTACACCCACAGAGGGGCAAGTCACGAGCGATGAAATCTCCCGCCTTACCCTCTCCATGCAGTTTCCCGAATATCATGTGACCGGGTTTCTGGTGAAAGATGAAATTCGGTCATGGAATCTTCCGGTGGAAGAGACACTCCAAAAG
>JAAYIO010000224.1 GCA_012523385.1 Methanomicrobiales archaeon | reverse complement strand
ACGCCGTTCTCAAATGGATGCTTGTCACCTGCTTTGGATACACGGGATACAAGAATGCCCGGTTCGGGAGAATTGAGATGCATGAAAAGATCACCGCTCTATCCGCCGATATCCTCAGGTCAGTAAAACAGATGGCAGAAGAGATGGGATACACCGTTTTGCACGGCATCGTTGACTGTATCTGGGTGCAGGGCGGAGATGCGGTGGAATTAAAAAAACGCATTGAAGAGATGAGCGGCATTCCCACCGAACGCGAGGATTATGACTGGCTGGTTTTTCTTCCGCAAAACGACGGGACGGGGTCATACAGCAATTATTATGGGCGTCTCACGGATGGCACGATGAAACTCCGGGGAGTGATGGCACAGCGGCGGGACACTCCTCCGTATGTTCGTGCAATGCAGGAGTCCTGCTTTTCTCTGATGGGAAAAGTTACCTCAGCGGATGAACTGATTGGGTGTGCAGACGAGGTGGCCGGGATTTCCCGCTCCGCTCGGGATACCATGACCGATGCACCGCCTTCCTCATTTGTGATACGCCGCAGGCTGAGTAAGACCACCTACCAGCAGAACTCCATCTCTGCTGCGGTTGTGCGAATGTATCGTGCCGAAGGGCTATCTTTGGAGCCGGGGATGGATGTGCAGTATCTGGTGCAGGATGCCCGTATGAAGGCAGTTGTGCCCGGGTGGAGAGCAGAGAGCCCGGATTACCACTTTTATGCAACCATGCTTGATAAGGCATGGAACGAGGTGTGGTTTCCGTTTCAGTGGCTGAAACGCACGTGTGAAACAAACGGCTCAGGCCCATTCTTATGATACTATATGGGTATGTTCCGGTTTCATTGTGCTGACGGCATCTGGTGTGCATGCCTTTTCCTGAAACGAAACAATGCAGGTTTCTTTAAAAAAAGGTAGAATAAGGGCGCAGGGGTAATCTCCCGTTTTTTGTAAATAATGGATTTACATGGAACATCACGATTTTTCAATTGACATAGGACCGTTTCCCCGGGGAGGTGATTTTTTCGCAGACAGAAATGAACATCCCTCTGGTGCGATTATTCCGCTGTGCCGCCCATTTCCAAAGCGATATCATCGTTTTTTGGAGCGCCTCACCGTCTTTTAACAGATGCGACTCAATCGGGACAGGATCTCTGAAAACGCATATCGCCGATCAATATCTCGCTGAGGTGACCCCTGAGGGTCTCTGATAGTGGCCCCGAACTGATCCCGGATCGTTGTATGAATTCCCATCCTGAGAAGCAGAAGCAGAAGCAGTGTTCACTTTTTAAAAATGGCGTTTATCACATCATCGAAAGGGCACATAACGGACGTTCGACACTATCATCGCCCACCGCCACAATATCACTATTTACGGGATAATTTTAATGCTATCCAATGGGTAGTAGGTAACTATACCAACGGAATAATTCGTTTTCTTTCGTTGTCGTATCTTTTCGAGGGATGAAAATGGATAATGAAAAAAATCTGCATATTACTATGTACGAGCTCGCAGAGTTCTCGCAAAAAAATTTTGTGAAAAAGGACCTCATTCAAAAAGAAGGATTCGGCACGTTCATGATCTGCCTTGACCAGGGTCAGGAAATCCCCCCGCATTCCGAACCACACGGGGGGATATTTCTCGTTCTTGAAGGGAAAGGTGACATCACATCGAAAGAATCCCGGTATGATGTGGGTCCCGGGCATCTCGTCTCGGTAGAAGCGAACGGTATTCGCGGGATTCAATGCATTGAACGTATGATAATCCTCGTCATTAAATAACTGCTTTAACCAACGGAGAAAGGAAAGTCCATGAAGGCAATCAGTGTCGATAATCTTACGCGGGACTACGGCACATTTCGTGCGGTCGATCACATCAGTTTTGATGTGGAACCGGGGGAATTCTTCGGTTTTCTCGGCCCAAACGGCGCCGGTAAGACCACCACCATCCGAATGCTCACCGGGCTTTCAGAACCAACGGAGGGAACAGCACTGATTATGGGCTACGATATCGCACGGGATACATACCACGCCAAAGAGCATTTTGGTGTTGTGCCTGAGGTATCGAACATCTACGAGGACCTCTCTGCGTGGAACAACCTGATGTTTGCGGGGGAACTGTACGGACTGTCATATACAAAACGGACCGCTCGGGCGCGGGAGATCCTCGATATCTTTGACCTTGCTGAGTTCAGGGATAAGAAAGTGCATGGTTTTTCAAAAGGCATGCGGCGAAAACTCACGCTTGGCATGGCGCTGATCCATGAGCCTGACATTCTGTTTCTGGACGAACCCACATCAGGACTGGATGTAGAGAGTTCACTTCTCCTAAAAGAGATCCTCTCCCGCATGAACCGTGAAGGGACCACGATCTTTCTGACAACGCATACGCTGGAAGAGGCGAACACGCTCTGCAACCGGATCGCCATCATTGTAAAGGGCCGGATTGCCGCTGTGGATGCTCCTGAGAACCTAAAAAAGACGATACAGACTACGCAGTCAGTCGAGGTATCGCTTGATTCCATGACCCCGCGGGTCACGGAAGACCTTGCCGCGATAAAGACCGTGACCTCGTCACGTCACGAGGGCAATAAACTCCGGCTTTTCACGCCTTATCCCGGGGATGTTGCAACCGCAGTCTTTGCCTATGCCGGGGAGCATCACCTGAAGATTCTCTCCATCAACACCGTCGGACCAAGTCTTGAGGACGCGTTTCTTTCGATTGTCCAAAAACAACGTAATCATCGCACGGGAGAAATGCCGTGATACCACGTCCACCGACAGCACGGATATGGCGGGAGCTGAAGAGTGCATGGGCAATTACAAAGAAAGACGCCCGGATATACTACCTGCGTCCGGGCATCATCATGTTCGGAGTCTTATTCCCCCTCTTTCTCTTCCTCTCCTTTGCCATCGGGCGAAACCTTTCGGCAGATGTGCTCGTCCCGGGACTGATGGCGATCTCGGTGTTCTTCGCCGCATCGTCCATTGGGCCGATGGCAGTACCGACTGAGCGGAAAACGAAGACCTACGAACGGATGGTAACCGCACCGGTCTCCCCGCTGTCCATTTTGTTCGGTGAAATTGCCGGAGGGGCGATCTTTGGTGCGATCATTGCCACCATCCCGCTGGTAATTGGCATTGCCATCTACGGCACCCGGATCGCAAATCCGGTCGGGTTGATTGGTGCATTGATCCTTATCTCTTTTGCATTCTCCGCTATGGGGATTATGTTCGCCGCAATCCCCACGGATAATCCGGGGGATGTCATGATGATTCTGAACTTTATACGGCTCCCGCTCCTTTTTGTGAGCGGGATATTTATCCCCGTCAGCGCGATGGGCGTCTATGGTGTCGTGGCCCTCGCTTCCCCGCTGACGTATGCAAAGGATATCATCCAGTACGCCCTGACCGGTGCCGGGTATTATGGACCCTTTATTGACACCCTCGGCATGGTACTCTTCAGCGGTATATTCCTGTGGATTGGTGTTTATCTGCACGAACGGAACCGGAGAGCCGGGTAACAGGTTCAGGATTTTTTAATCATGACATATCGTTTTTTGAGATAGAAAATGAGCGGCTTTGTGGTAAGCATTTTGTCGTTACTCTGCGCTGACTTCTTTGACTCATGGTGATGGATACCGGGTATCCCGGAATAGGTATTTATTCCCTTCCCTGTTCGGCCAGAGGATAATTCTGATGGATACCCAAAAAAGAATACGAGATATTTCATTGGTATCGTTCATATTCTCAATTTCAGAAGAACGGGTGTAACGGGTAATTTTTACTAAAATGGAGGAGAGGTGGATAGGTAAAAAAAGAGGTTATTCAAACATCGGAACTGGCTGAGGCCCCCCACCATACCGTTCGTATCCATAAGGAAGGCTGATGGTGCCATAGACCGTGTCCGGATGCAACAGTCCGCTGATCACCATTTTTGTGCGGGAAATTGTGTAAAGCACATCATTCATGTACAGGGACCGCTTGACCGCGTCAGAAGAACCCCAATAATACCCCGACTGCGGATTGGTATTGTGTGTCACCGTTCCTTTCAACACAAAACCGTTCTCCGGCGTCAGGCCATAGACATAGGCACCCTCCCATGAGCGTGTCGAATAACTGTCATAGTCCTTGCCGGTGACCGGCACTTTCACGACTTCATGCACCGGAACAACGAGAATATGCCGTGATGCATCAAAGAGGAATGCCTTGTGATCGTGCAGTGCTTCAGAGTCTGTACCCGGAAGACCTATCTCCACGCGGGCAACCTCTTTGGGATGGTTCACATCAGCGACATCAAAGAGTGCCATCTTGAGTCCGCCGGTGGTAAACCCGCCCCATTCATTGGCCACCGTCTCTTTACCTACGCCAATGATGTGCGTCGCATCATAGGGGTGCAGGTAGTCTGAATAGCCGGGGATCTTGAGTTCGCCAAGCACCGCAGGCATCGTGGGGTCTGAGAGGTCGATGACAAACAACGGGTCCATCTGTTTAAAGGTGACCATATACAGCCGGTCACCGATAAACCGGGCCGCATATATCTTTTCATCCGGAGCAAGGAACTCCAGTCTTCCCTTGATTGCGAGGTCAGAACCAAGGACATAGACATTGTTGTACTGCGTATAGGTGTCGCGGCCCCAGTCATTTACGGTGGTTGCAACCCTGAGGTTGCCTTTGTATTCATCGAGGAAAAACTGGTTTAAGAGTTTGCCGGGGAAGGTGCCGCTTGCGGCATAGGATATTTTGCCCTTATCTACCGAGAAGCGGTGAACTACGGATTGTTCACGGGGTTCTGCGGGTGCCTGCCCAAATTCGTTCCAGCCCCTTCCGGAGTAGGGTTGCCAGGCGTAGGCGATGTAGATATTATCCTGAGATGCGTAGAGCGTGCTTCCGTATCCCAGAAGGAATGACTCGGCATCGGTGAGGGAACCGTCACGAATGTCAAAGGAAGTTATGGTCGTAAACTGCCAGGAATGTCCATACATATCCGGCACTGATACCGGAGGCTGTGCAATGATTTTATCGCCATTACGCACCTCGGGCATCGGCAGCATATCCCCATAGCGTGAGAGATATTCCTGGGTAAAGAGAAAGACATCCGTTCCTTTCATGCGTCCGTCATAGTATGTGCCGCTCACGGTGAGGTCACGGATGAGTGCGGGTTTTTTCCGGTCGCTGATGTCATACACGTATGCATGGGTTACACCCCGGGTATACGGGATGGGGGCGACACCCTTTTCGGTTGGCTTGAATTCTGTATCTCGAGAGGTTGAAAATATTGCAAGCCGGTCACCTGAGAGGAATAGTGCTGAAGGCGTGCCGGAGATGGGTGTCTCTGAAAGAATGCCTGCACCAGAGGGCGGATATGCGTTTACAATTACCAGTCGGCCGCCGCTGATAAGGTAGATGTATTTCCCGTCATTTTTCAGGAAATCGGCTTCATCGACTCCGCCCACCTGGATATTTGTGGACGAGTACACCGCTGCCTCTCCTGAACCCGACGACGGGCTGTTCAACCCCTGCGAAAGCGGAGGCATGGCACTGTCCAGCATTGTCGACTCAGAAACAGATTTGGTGATGCCGCCCATGACATCGAAAATGAGGTCCGAATAACTGGTTTCCGGCTGTGGCATGCTGTCCAGATAGGCCATCAGTGCGGATGCTGTGGTAAAGGTCTGCATCCCGGTTCCGTTTACGGGTTCAAAAGGTTGCTCAGCAAAGATCACTGCACCAAAGATAGCCGCGACAGCGATGATCCCGGCGCCCAAAAGGCCCCAGATAATGTTTTGATTCATACGTTCTTCCACCCTCCAATTACGCTGGATTGTTGTTCTATTGGAGAATGGATGATAATTACCTATGGTTAACTTCGAATCTTTTCGAACCTAACAATGGATGCGAGAAACGTCCGGGATATATGGGGGGGTTACGAAAGAAAAATGCCCGGTTTTCATTCAGGAGCTACAGATCAACTTCAAGTTCAATAACCTGGGCAGCAGGAGCGTTTTTTCGAATGCTCGCAATGCCCTTCATACACGATGCCTTGGAGGAATACCCCTGCCCAATAGCGATGGTCTGTCCATTTGCTGCTTTGAGCCGGAACCGGAATTCCCCCGAACGGTCTTTGTAAATTTCAAATTTCCCATGAGGCATATAACCACCACCCTGAATACGGGTATTCAATATTTAAATGTTCGCTGGACATACTTTGAGCAAACGTCCAGAATCCTCTTTCTAAGGCTTCTCTGGTGTGCCGATGATAAATGAATGCTGGGCGTAGTGCTAGGCGTTGCCCCCATTTTGTATTCGTATCTCAGGAACAGAGAGGGAAACATCACATGCAGTCGTTCCGGATGCCTCCGGGCATGTCGTTCTCAATCCGGACGGCAGTGTCATTACGGAGATGAATCCGAGGATTTGGGGGATCTTTGCGGTAAGGGTAGGGGTGATTCATCTCGATTTTTTTACCGGTTTCCTGTGTGAGTCCATAAGGTGGGTAAGGCATGTAATGATATGCTGCCCGGAGGTTTCTTCGTTAGATTAGGGGCATTACCTTCTGAAAATAAACTTGGCGGGTGATTGGGGGATCTTTTCTGCTTTTAACGGATTGTTTTTTTAAAAATACCGCAGTGCCATACCCGAATTCGGGCGATCTCGGCTGATATGAAAACGAAAGATATGATGAAGATGGGTCGGGAAAACGAAAATATTACCATGTGGAATATTACAATGGCACATTGATGCATTACAGTAATATATTTATAGTTCCGCACGCAAGTAAAGGATGGTGGGTAACATGACAAACGCTGAGAAAACCGAAATGGAACCATCACCCTATCTGGTGATATATCAGGGGAGTTCAACTGATCCTACCGAAAAAATCCGGGATCTTTCCTTTATCCTCGATCACTGGAATGTATTTACTGAAAATCTGGAAGACCCGATTCTGGATGACACAATCTCATCGGCAATGATTGGGAGTGCATATACCCGGTCTGGCTCGTCACTTACCCTTCGGCAACTGTTTGGCATCTGGCGCAATAATACCGGAATTCAATCCGGGTATTATGATGAGAATGGCGACCTCATATCCGAACCACTGTATATGGTGGGCATGGGGGGGAGTGTTTTGTCCGGTGCATTTGTTTTGTGGGGTGTTGTGCCTTCCCGGGGAGTGATTGTCATATCTAATAAATCTCCTGAACCGGGGAGATGCCGGGTGCCTGCAAATATTGTGCGGTATAATAAAGCGATGAAGGGATTGTTAGAGTAAAGGGGGTTGCGACACTCTGTCGCTTCCGGTCTCCTGAAATCATATTTTTTACCCGAACATTGGACGGATTCCCTATCCAATCATATCCTTTTCACGTATTCGCATTGAATTAATGGTTTTTCTATCGGTTTATCGAAATTCTCTATAGATTATTCTAAGGCACATCTCCGGGTAAATCCTCTTTTAGGGTTGGATCTAAAGATGGCTTATCGGACTCTTTCAGTCTGTTCCCGGCTATATCACAATATTCCCGGGATATCTCGATGCCAACATAGTTCCGGCCTAAGTTTTTAGCAGCAAGTGCCGTTGTTCCTGAGCCCATGAACGGGTCTAGGATGCATTTCGCCGTTGTTGAAGAGATGATCCGTTCGATTAATACAAGGGGAAAAGGTGCAGGATGGGAATTTTTCATTTCCTGGGCGAATTCCCAGACGTCCCCTAATGCATTGGCTTTTGGCGCTAATCGGAATCCCTTTTTTGCAATAAGATAAATTACTTCATAGGTGGGAAGGAAATATCCGGGGTTAAAATTAATGCCTCCCTTTCTTCTCCATATGATGATTTGACGAACGGGGAACTCTGCAACGATGTCACTTCTGTCTTGTAATAAGCCTCCCTGTACTCGCCATTTATGATTATAAAATATGGCGCCGTCATCGGTCAGGAGTCTCATCATCTCGGTTAAGCAGGCTCTTTGCCAGGACGCATACTCATCATGGGGCATGTTGTCATCATAATTTTGATAACCATTGAGAAGGGCTGCATTTGCCCATTTACCAAGACTGCCACATTTCATTCCATTTCCGGTGGAATTTTTAAGATTATAAGGGGGAGAAGTAACGACTAAATCGATGCACTTGTCAGGCATTTCCCGCATGACCTCAAGTGAATCTCCGCATATGAATGTATTCAGATATTTCTGGGGAAGGGTCATATT
>JAAYIO010000223.1 GCA_012523385.1 Methanomicrobiales archaeon | reverse complement strand
GAAAATGAGAAACCGGCTTTCAGGGATACGGATACCTCTCCCATACGGGAGAATGCTGTTCCGGTCAACACCGGAGTAGCATCTTCAAATGACAGCACAAGGTCAACCGGAACCATCCGGGAAGCATTTGTTTTCAGGAGACTCTCTGCATATTCAGAAGCTCTCTCGCTTTTGGTCAGAAACACCCGGTTACCCGGTTGGACAGGCATGGGAACCCGCATCTGAAAAGTCCTGTTTCGTAGCTTAGGTGCCCCGCTAAGAACCGCTCCTCCAAAGAAGTCAGGTGTTTCGTCAGAAAAGGATAACCCATCACCGGATTCGGGAGTGTATGGTGCATCAAGAGTGATCTCAGCTATCTTTCTTTGGTCATCATAATAGCATACAGAACCGATATACACTCCCCGGTTCCCCGGTGCTTCCGGCCCCATGATAGTGCCATTCTTTCCATCGAGAAGATAACCCGCAGTGAACTCACGGTTAAATGCTGCCCGAAGAGTGAGTAGGTCAGCATCAGATGACACAAACGAACCTTTTGCTGCATCATCAAGCGCTTTTCGATAGACGTACACCACCGCAGCAACATATTCTGGTGACTTCATTCGGCCTTCAATCTTCAGGGACACCACAGGCGATTTGACTACATCCGTAATCTTTGGATAGGTGCAGAGATCCCGCGGAGAGAGCAGATACTGTGTTTTAATCGTTCTGAGTGACCTCGGTATGGGGAGGCCTTGTTCATCAGTATTCGCGGATAAAATCGTATATTCCCTGCGGCACGGTTGTGCACATGAACCGCGGTTTCCGCTCCTGCCGCCAATAAGGGATGACAAGAGGCACTGTCCGGAATATGCATAACAGAGTGCACCATGGACAAACACTTCTGGTTCAGGATAGGAGTCATCTGCACCACGGTACATGTCTGATATTTCGTGCAGGCTCAGTTCACGGGGAAGTATCACTCGCGAACACCCCAGCGTCTGCACCCACTTCAACCCATCCAAGGAAAGGACGGTCATCTGCGTTGAGGCATGCAAGGTGAGTGTCGGGATATAACGATGAAGAATGTCTGTAAACCCTACATCCTGAACAATTACTGCATCGATACCCATTTCATACAGCCATAATGCATATTGCACGGCATCATGCATTTCAGCATCAGAAAGGAGGGTATTTAGGGTCACATATACGCGGACACCACGGGCATGGCAGTATTGGAGAGCCCATTCCAGTTCAGATGGTTCGAAATTTGCAGCATTTTTCCGGGCTCCATACTGTGTTCCCCCCAGATAGACAGCATCAGCTCCGGCTGAAACAGCCGCAATAAGTGCATCAGGGGAACCGGCTGGTGCGAGTAATTCAGGTATAATAGGGGAACGCATGATAGGTCTCAGATATTGGTATATAGTTGGCACTGACGAGGCATAAACCATCACAACGAATCACCGGATCATCTTTGTCAATCCGGGGTTGGTAAAAAAGAATCAGACCGATGATATGCAGACCCAGCGGTCATATATCGGATCGCGGTCATTTTCGATGGTCTCACACGTCCGTCCTTCTGTTAAACACCACTCCTTTACCTGTTTGATTTCGGGCTCGGTTGCGGTTGTGATGATCGTTTCATCGGACAGGGCGAGGAGTTCAGATACAATATTCTCCCACATGTTCGCATTAAACGGGGCGATATCTCCCAGCATGCACCCCACACCGTACCTGACTGGTGCGACATAGTCTTTTGCACGTGATGCATCAATGTGCATCACCTGATGAGGATACAAACGCTTGCTGTGCAACCCCAAGGCAATCAGATTAGCATCATTGTCATATCCACACGGGGTGCCGCCGCAGGTGCGTATCGCTTCAGAGATTACTCCCGAACCACAACAACAGTCAATACATTCCGCACCATCCAGTGACCCCCAGATATCTCGTATCAGTGAAGCAACCATCCCCTTTCGTTCCGGACGGGTATCTTCGTTTGTCTGAGGAATTTCAGACATGAGTTTCAGGCTGAAATACTCTCGGAGAGCATCAAGATACACCGATGCATCTTCCTGAAAGATATCACCGCCTGCTTCTTCAAATTTTGATATGACTGCTCGTGAAGGAGTTCGGCATACAAAACTGCCTGCTAACCAGGATTTTTTTTCCCGCAACGCAAGTGCGATGGGAAACTCATTCTCATCGATCAAGAGACGTGCTTCTTCAGTGGGAATTGAGAGCAATTCATCAGAATAATAATCATCAGTAAGATCAGCAAAGACCGGTTCTATGCATGATATTTCGGGAATATCAAAAATATCGTATATCAGCATTTTTCCCGTACAATGCGCACACCCAATGGTGCTTTTATTGTTCCATCCAGACGGGATTCTTCATTGAGTGTCAGATTTGAGCATTGGATGTCTCCGAGCACATGCACACCCTCACAGATTACAACATCCCCCGCAGAATGAATATTCCCATGAATTTCATTATTCGGAGCTACAGTGATGTTTCCTTCTGCGCGCAGACTGCCAAAGATGGTATTGCCCGTATCGACGGTGACAGACCCCGCACGGATATTGCCATGCAGACGGCAGTTTTTCCCGATTGACATGGATTTTGGCACGGAGAATATTTGCATGTTCAGGACTGAATTCGATGGGATAATTAACGGCATTTCGGCCATCTCATCCTCATCATACCCAAAGAGTTTCTGCATAATTTCAAGGATTTCTTCTTCCTTTTCAATACCAAGGAGGGTGACCAGGTACAATACGATATATGTCAGAACCGGCATTGGATTCCGTATCGAGATCCATCCCTTTGCTTCAAAGCCCTTCTCAATCTGGACATTATCTCCGATATCCAGGTCTCCGTGGACAATCAGACGCCCTTTTATCTTGACCCCTTCGCCAAGGTATGCATCTTCCGTTGCATACACATCCCCCCAGATCTCACAGAAATTATCAATTCGCACATCCCCTTCGGCGTGAATGTCACCATTTATTGTACTGAATTCACAGACCACAATTTCACTGCCTTCAAGACCATAGTCTATTTTGCACCGGTCTCCGATGAGAATGAATCTGTCTGTTTTCAGATTATGTTCCTGGAGTTCAGTATTGTCCGGAAGGATACACTGTTCAAACCAATCCTGTCCACCTTTCTCCATACTACGCTGCCTTCTGAAGGAACTTTCTCGTCGTATGCATATGAGTCTTCGTAATTATCTCTGTAGGTGAGGTAAGGTTGTTTAACGACCTCTCAAACGGAATTAGAAATAATTCTCTAAAAAACAGAATTGGTTAAAAGAAAAATCAGAGAGGGAGCTTTTTAGCTCCGTAAACCTCGTTTATGACCTGTGCGAGACCTGCATATACTGCTGACAGTCCGCATAGTATGCCTTCATACCCTGCTATTGTCTTTATCATTGCAATTCCTGTGAAGTCTCCTATTGCTAAAAGGAAGAACAATAGTGCAAGTGATGCAAATACGAACTGAAGTGCCCGGTTCATCTTTAATGTGGCGACGAACATTACGGTCGTAAATAGTCCCCACATGAAGAGATAGGCGGCCATTTCAAGGTTTCCCGCCGCTGTTCCCAGTCCGAGTGTGGGAAGCATAAGAATTGCCACCAGACTTATCCAGAAGAACCCGTATGAGCAGAATGCGGTCATCCCAAATGTGTTATTCTTCTTCCATTCCATTATTCCGGCTATAACCTGGGCAATACCTCCATAGAATATACCCATCGCCATTATCATGCTGCCAAGTCCGAAGTATCCGGCATTGTGCAGATTTAAGAGGACGGTTGTCATCCCGAATGCCAGAAGGCCTAGGGGTGCGGGGTTGGCAGTATTATCCATTAAGAATAAATTGTTTCTGTCTTTGTCAGGCATTAAAAATCACGAGCTCCTATAGGAATAATTATTAATCATTATATTTAACTCTCGGGTGAAGTTCTTCAGGACATCT
>JAAYIO010000222.1 GCA_012523385.1 Methanomicrobiales archaeon | reverse complement strand
GGTGCTTCAATATCCGCCCCTTCTGAAAGGGCACGGATAATGGGCAGGATGGCCTCTTTTGCCACGGTTCCCGTCTCTACCCTGACAAGGAGGTCGAGAAGTGCCTCATCTGACACCGCCGCGACATCCGCACCATCACGCGAGAGTTCGCGTAACGTGCTCTACAGAGTGGTGGCCGCAAGAGTCGGTCTCACACCGCGGCGGACGGTTTCTTCAAAGAGCACACACCGTTTTGAATACACCATCTGGTGGGCAAGCGCCGCATCCAGTCCCATATCGCGTACAAACCGATCAGCCTTATCCGAGAGCAGTTCCGGCAGTACAAGTGAGCTATAATACTCCGCGGTTACCGTCACCGGCAGCACATCCGTCTCCGGATACATCCGCGCCGCCCCGGGCAGAGGGCGCATATACGCAGAACTGCCTTCCTCAAGCATCTTGCGCGTCTCTTCAGGCACGCCAGCCATCGCCATCTCGGCACGCTTCCGGATGAGGCCAATGGCACAGACGACCTTCTGTTTGGTATCGGCAACGATGATAACGCAGTCATCCGGCCCCGCATTCACGGCTTCACGAAGAGAGGCAACCTCGGCTTCCGTGACCCCGTAGGCAGGCAGTTCATCTGTGTGAAAAAGTCCACCCACGCCGCATTTCTTGGCATAGTCAGACATCTCGCTCCCGAGACGCCGGCCGGGCTGAATCTCCCGTCCCACCATGCCCGCAAACCCGCGGAGACAGATGGCATGAATCGCTTTCGCCCGTTTCAGAATGGCAGAACCGGTCTTTTTAAAGAGAGCCGTCACGTCATGAGACGCTTCATCCACCGAGGCATGCCGTGCAAGGAGTTCATCGCGGATGGAGAGGAGACTCACCTGACGCTGCACCTCACGCCGCACCACTTCTTCAATCAGCCGGAGTTCCTGCACCCCTTTGATCTCAACGCGGGCGCCATCACGAATAGAGATATTGACATCCTGCCGAATAGTCCCGATACCGCGTTTCACCTTCATGGTCGAGCGTAACAGCATCCCGATGTAGGAGGCCACGTCCTTAACCGCTTCCGGCGTGTGCATGTCAGGAGCAGTCGTGATCTCTGCAAGGGGGATACCCAGACGGTCAAGAGAGAAGATCGTGTCCTCCACCCGCTGGGCAGCCTCTTCTTCAAGACAGATGGACTCAATCCTGGCCCCCATCGGGAGAGACCCGTTCAGCGCAACAAGAGCGGTGCGCTGGAACCCGCTCGTGTTGGAGCCATCGATCACCATCTTGCGCATGATATGCACCTGCTCGACAGGCGTCATACCCATCATGCGTGCAAAGGTCAGCACAAGATCCAGTGCCTCGGGGTTCATAGGCGTAGGCGGTTCTTCATCGTTCTCTGCAAGACAGGTGGTGTCATACGCATAGTACGTGAATGGCCGCATCA
The DNA here is from genome assembly GCA_012523385.1 of Methanomicrobiales archaeon. Lineage (GTDB taxonomy): Archaea > Halobacteriota > Methanomicrobia > Methanomicrobiales > Methanomicrobiaceae > Methanogenium. Next base: position 881 of record JAAYIO010000222.1, on the reverse strand, counting down.
CCATCATCTCTTCCCGGGCCGCCCGGTCCATCTCACCCATCTCGGAGACCGTCGCCCTGAGATAGCGGTAGAACTCACCATTGTGCTCGGTGACATCCCGCAGAACGGTGGGGCAGTGGCAGAATAATTTCTCTCTCGTATTGAGCTGCTGATGAATCTCAATGCCTGCCTTCAGACCCAGTGCTGCATAATCAAAATCCATTCTCAGAACTCCTGGTAAATTCGCCACGGAGAGGTGTTGTCATTAACCGAACCGCCTCTTCGGTATCATTCGTCTGCCCTAAAACCCACATCAGTTTGACATAGGCCACTTCAGGAAGCATTGCATCACCCTCCACCACACCAGCGGAGAGAAGGTCGCGTCCCGTCTCATAGACGCGGTCACAGACCCGGCCATTGAGACACTGCGAGGTCATAACCACCGTTGTGCCTGCGTCCACGAGAGATTTCAGATCGCCAACAAGCGATGACGAGACATGTCCCAGACCCGTGCCGTTTACCACGAGACCACGGTATCCATCAAACGCATGCAGCACATCCGCCTGCATGCCGGGATAAAAGGTCACGAGCCCTACCTTGTCCTCGAGTGTTGCCAAAAGCGCTGGTTCTGTATCCGGCCGCCTGCGTACCGCATTGGATGAAAGCGACACGTCAAGCGATGGGTAGGCAACCGTTCCAATCGGCGCCACACCAAAGCTCTGGAAGGCATCACGCCGCGAGGTGTGCATCTTACGCACCCGTGTCCCGCGGTGGATGGCACAGATGTCGTCATTCGTGGTTGCATGCATCACCACCACCACCTCGCCAAGGTCTGATGTGGCAGCAGCAGCGCTTGCAAGGGTGTTCATGACATTGTCACTCGAAGGCCGGTCCGCAGACCG
>JAAYIO010000221.1 GCA_012523385.1 Methanomicrobiales archaeon | reverse complement strand
GATCTCAATCTCCACATTAAAGTGGCCAGCGTTTGCAAGAATGGCACCGTCTCTCATCAGGGGGAAGTGCTCGCCTGTGATGATAGAGGTGTTGCCGGTCGTTGTGACAAAGATATCGCCGATGGCTGCTGCCTGTTTCATGGTCATCACATGGTAACCGTCCATATGTGCTTCAAGAGCACGGCGGGGATCCACTTCGGTGACGATCACCTTTGCGCCAAGACCATGTGCCATCCGTGCGAGGCCCCGTCCACAGTAGCCGTATCCCCCCACCACAAACCACTTGCCGCCGACGAGGGTGTTTGTCGTGATCATGATGGAGGCAAGGGCACTTTCACCCGTGCCGTGGAGATTGTCTAAGGAGCGTTTCATCGGGGTGTCGTTCACCGCGATGACCGGAAATTCAAGGGCTCCCTCCTCTGCCATTGCCCGCAGGCGCTGGATACCGGTGGTGGTCTCTTCGCATCCGCCGATGATTGTATCAAGGAGATCCCGCCGCAATGTGTGAATCCGGTGGATAAGATCCATACCGTCATCAATGGTGATATTCGGGGATGCGTCCAGCACCCTGTCCATGGCCGCATAATATTCGTCTACCCTGCACCCGCGGGTAGCATAGCAGTGCACGCCCGGCACCCGTCCAAGTGCCTGTGCCACATCGTCCTGAGTAGAGAGAGGGTTACATCCGGTGATGTGCACCTCGGCACCACCTGCGGCCATCGTCTCGACAAGTACCGCAGTCTTTGCCTCTACGTGAAGGGCCATGCCGACAATGGCACCGGCAAGTGGCTGTTCTTTCTCGAATCGTTTGCGGATCTCCGCGAGGACTGGCATGTACTGCCTGGCCCATCCCATCTTGAGTTCTCCTGAGTCCATTTTTTCACTATCCTGTCTATGTGTTAGTTATCGCGGTTTAAGGGACTTTTTATTCTGTTGACATACTGGGGGGTGGTGTGCGTCCGCTGCCCTCCTCGGGATGGCCATAGACACGGCGGGTCACCCGCACACCGCAGGGAGTGTTCTTCTTTCCTCGTAGAGATGCCCCGATGTTTGCCTGATACATATTTTCATATTCCCTCCATACTCACATTATATTACAATGGCACTCACCAAACGTATCATTCCCTGTCTGGATCTAAAGGACGGAAGGGTTGTGAAAGGGGTAAATTTCCTGGGTCTGCGGGATGCAGGCGACCCGGTAGAATTCGCAACCAAGTACAATGAACAGGGTGCCGATGAAGTGGCCTTTCTGGATATCAGCTCATCAAAGGAATCCCGTGCCATGATCATCGATGTAATCAAACGTGCGGCAGATAAGCTCACTGTGCCGCTCACCGTCGGTGGCGGTATCCGCTCGATTGCCGACATTCGCGAGATCCTTGAGGCTGGTGCAGACAAGGTCAGTATCAATACCAGTGCGGTGCAGAATCCTGAACTGATATCTGAAGCAACAGTGATATTCGGACCGGAGCGCATCATTGCCGCAATTGATGTGCAAAAAAACCCTGTGATGCGTGAGGGTGTTACTCCCATCACCATGCCTGATGGCACGGTTGTCTGGTATGAAGTGGTCATCTCAGGCGGTAATCACCCGACTGGTATCGACGCGGTGGAGTGGGCACAGGAGGTTGCACGCCGTGGTGCCGGTGAGATTCTTTTGACATCCATAGAAACGGACGGGGTGAAACAGGGATTCGATGTAGCCGTGACCGCGGCTGTCGCCGATGCCGTCCGCATTCCGGTGATTGCAAGCGGCGGTGTCGGAACCCTTGAACACTTCTATGACGGATTTACGGTAGGGCATGCCGATGCCTGCCTTGCCGCCAGTGTCTTTCACTTCGGTGAGATGACCGTAAAAGAGGTAAAAGAATATCTCAGAGACCGGGGCGTTTCTGTACGCATCTGAGATCACATTCCATTGCACAGATAGGTGCTTCCAGTTCAAAGGCTTGGATGACATCCGGGGATAATTCCCCGAAAACACCAGCTTTTTTGCCATTTACCATGATGTCAGCCCGGCGTCCGGGGATGAATGCCGGGTCTTCTGACTCTCTGACCTCGTATGCAATATGCATCTCCCGCATCAGGGCGTCTGCGCAGGCATAAATCTCTGAGAAGTCTGCATCTGAGTGGATACTCACCATCGCCACCTTCTGGAAGGTCTCTTTCTCCTCTACACAGTCACCGATGGCAAAGAGGCGTTGTGGCAGTTCACGGTGATGGTTATTCTGGAGCGTCTCAACGAGCATTGGAAGAATATCAGTGCGCATCACGGTCTGCTCCTCTGATATTGGGCGTTGCAACCTCAGCACCCCGGGATTTGGGTCACGCTGCATTGCGGTGTAGAGCACCCGCTCGTTTGTAAGCGTGAAGGGCATCATCTCTAAAAATCCGAGTCCTGCGATGATTTCACGCACTCCGCCCAAAAGCACCATCACCGGATGGGGTTTTCCTATGGTGAATGACTCCGGCAGAGCAGCGTCAAAGTTCTCAAAGCCGTAGGAGATCCCTACATCTTCAAAGATGTCCCAGTCGTGCATGATGTCGGCCCGGTAGCAGGGCACGCTGACCCGCACCTTTCCTTGCCCCTCCGGCTCGGCACCAAACCGCATCGCCCGGAGATGGGCACACATCTCCTCTGCTGGGAGGCTGATACCTAAGAGGCGGCAGCACTCATCAACACTGACGGCGCGCACCGCGGGTGCAAGGGAGGGCATCGGTGCACCTTCCACCTCGACACTCTCGATGGTGGCACCCGCATCTGCAAGGGCAGTGCAGATATTGTTGACCGCGGTCATCACGGCCTTTTCATTCGTTCCGGTGCAGTCTAAGAGGATATTTTTCGTTGCTGTTGTCACCTTTGTGCGTTCGCCGTTGATGATTGGCGGGAAAGAGAGGACATGGTCTTCTGCATCTGTTATCAGGGGGAACCGGTCATAGTCCCGGACGAGGTGGGCATAGTCCACCCCCTTCGGGTGGCGGTCGAGGATCTCCTCCAACGTCATCTCTTCATCAAAGTCGAGAGGAACGAAGGCACGGTCACGCGGGGATGCTTGATAGTAAAACGGCGGGGTGACGGTGTCAAGATCATGCACACCGATTGCCACCTTGCCACGACCTCTGCCTATTGCCCAGTGTAACGCTTCCTGCAGGCCCATGAGGCTCTCTATTGCCTCCTCATTGAGTGAGACATTGCGGATAACCGCAGACCCAAGGAATGGCCGAATTTCCGTAAGGCCGGGGTCGATGCGGAAGCTGATGCCGGAAGGGGTTACCGGATATTCATTGATGCCTTCTTTGAGCCCCAAAAATCCCTGCATCGCACGTGCGACACCTTCGGTGGAGAAGAGGTCTGGCCGGTCAGGGAAGAACTCGACATCGATATGATCCTCTTCTATCCGTTCAATATCGGCACCGATCATCGGCATCCGGTTAATGATGGTCTCACGGTCTGTGCCCGTC
>JAAYIO010000019.1 GCA_012523385.1 Methanomicrobiales archaeon | reverse complement strand
CTATTACTGACCGCAAAAAGGACATGATTGTGATGTCCGGCTGGAAAATTTATCCGACAGAGGTGGAGAAGGTACTTATTGACCATCCATCGATAGACGATGTGGCGGTCTTCGGTGTGCCCGATATGCACCGCGGTGAGCGTCCCTATGCAGCCGTGGTACTGCTGCCTGGTGCATCTCTTACCCTTTCCGGCCTGCAGGAGTATGCCCGTGAATATCTGGCAGGATATAAAATACCGCGTGAGATGGTCATTGTCAATGAACTTCCCCGGGTTGGAGGGTGGAAACTGCTTCGTCGCTCGCTTCGTGAGACATACGGGCCGGAGTGGAATTCGCAGGCTCATAAATAGATGGAAACGGCCTGAATGTGCAGAATAACTATGGCATAAGTTAAATATTTAGACCAGGTATATTCCATAGAATGCCTTTCGAGATTGAAGAGGTTGAACTTGCTGGACACAAGAAGATATCGACGGGTATCATCGGTCTGGATTATCAATTGGGGGGTGGATTTCCTGAGGGCTCGATTATTGTCATACAGGGATCTGCTATATCGGGCATTGAAAGGGTTGCCGAACAATTCTGGAAAGCAGATGGGGAGACAACCAGTGGTCGTGACAGCTGGTATCTGATTTCAGACAGCAGTCCGTCTGTTGGTATGACCGCGGTGACCCCGGCAGAGGTGGGTGATGTCCTGTCACATATGCCCGGGAAACGGTTTGTAATTGATTCTCTCTCCAGTGTCATCCGTATTGGAGGTATTGATGCTGCAATTTCTCTTATTAAGGAATCGGGGGCGATAATTACTCATGATGGGGGCACGATATTGTTTTTGCTCTATGATGATGTCCACCCGCCGGAAGAAGTGATAGCAGTCATCCGGTATGCCGATGTTTATATTCATCTCCTTGATGAGCGTCACGGAAATGAAATTGAACGAAAAATGGAGATTGCAAAACTCAAAAATGCCGATGTGCCCGGTCGGTTGTTCCCGTATAACATTACCAAAGAGGGAATTGATCTCTCAACAACCGCACGTGTCGTTTAAATAAATCAATTATCTGAGTTCTTCTCTGCACAGTCGTGTAGCAAGAACCAGATGTTCCAGTTTTTTGTATGCCCCTTCACGGGAATGCATCCTGAGACCGCAGTCAGGGTCCAGAAGCATATTTTCAGCGCCGAATAGTTCAATTCCTGTGTTGATGCGACCTACAATCACCTCAATACTTTCAACTTCTCTGTCTGCCGAGTCCACACATCCGAATCCTATCTTTTTTCCTCTCAGATCAGAACGCGATACAGCGTCTAAATTATCCGGGTTATTTGCGAATTCAAGGTCCAGAATATCTACCGGAAACTGAAGTATTTCATCGATACACTCCCTGATATTCCCGCAGACATGCATGCAGGTCGGCACTTTCAGGGTTTTGGTGATGATACTCACTGCCTCGTGTGCAATCGTCAGATCAGCCGCTCCGGTTGAGAGCATCGGTTCATCCAATTGGAGAATCGCGACCCCTGCATCTGCCAGATACCGGGCTTCCTGTGCCAGTGCGAGGGCCATATCAGGAATCAGTTCGCTCCTGTTTCGATATACCCGAGTCTTCAGCGCAAGTCCGTGGGCAAGGGTTGTCGGCCCGGTAAGAATTCCCTTCACTGAAGAATACCGCGACAGGGCATATTTCACGCCGGAAAGGGTTATCGGCTTTCCTGCCGGATGAATTTGTCCGATGACATCCTGCCCCTTTACTCCCGGCAGAAAGTCTGCGATAAGAGCAATCATATCTCGGCCCACCTGTCCGTCTGAGATGATATCAATCCCTGCAGATATCTGGTCGGATACCGCCGTTGTGCGGGCCGGTTTGAGGGGATCTAAAAGGGCATGGAAGCCCCCTGACCCGACAGAGGGATAACTCCCGACAACGGTCGTCGGGAGTATCTGTTCAGACATCATGGCGTCAGGCGGTGACGGTCACGGGGGAAGAGAACTGCTTCCCGGATGTTTGGCAGGTCAAGCATTGTCATGATGAGCCGGTCCATGCCAAGACCCCACCCTGCATGAGGAGGCATTCCATATCTGAATGGCTGAAGATAGAACGAGAAACTATCGGGTGAGAGGCCCTTTGCCTGAATCTGGGTGACGAGGAGGTCATGTTCATGAATACGCTCTGCACCACTTGAGAGTTCCATTCTTGGGTGCATCATATCAAATGCCTTACAGACAGTGGGATTGTCCTCATAGGGCATGGCATAATAGGGTTTGATCGCTGTTGGCCAATCCGTGATGAAGTAGTGTTCTTTCATCTCTTCTCCAATAGCCCTCTCGGCAGCGGTTGAGAGATCGTCCCCATACTTAATTTCCTCTTCAATGGAGAGTGCTGCAATGTCAATTGCCTCTGCATAGGTTATACGGGGGAAGGGAGTTTTCGGAATCACTAATTCTTTTCCCAGAACCTCCAGTGCCGGCCCACAGGACTCTGTGACTGCTGTATACGCTCGGACAATAACCCGTTCCAGAAGGTCCATTACATCATGGTGGTCTGCAAAAGATACTTCCACATCGATGGATGTTGCCTCATTGAGATGGCGGGTTGTGTTGTGCTCTTCGGCCCGGAAAATAGGGGCGATTTCATAGACCTTTTCAAACCCTGCCGCCATCATCATCTGTTTGTAGAGCTGAGGGCTCTGGTTTAAAAATGCCTCTTTCTCGAAGTACGCAAGCGGGAAGAGTTCTGTTCCTCCTTCTGTTGCTGCTGCGACTATCTTTGACGTAGTGATGTTTATGAATCCTTCCTCATAGAAGAAATTGTTAATTGCATGGGTGACCGTGCTCCTGATTTGAAAAATAGCCGCAACACGGGGACGCCGTGCATCGAGATAGCGGTTATCGAGACGTGTATCAATTTCTGAGGGTACTTTCTCTGAGACATCCAGCGGTAGCGGACTCTCTGCGCGTGATATGACCTCAAAGGTGTCCGGAATCAGTTCACGGCCGCCCGGTGCCTTTTCTGTAGCTTTAACGGTGCCCGTTACCCGAACAACTGACTCACGTGATGCCTCTTTTGCTCCTGCAAGAACTGCTTCAGATGCCTTCTTTTTCACGATCGTGACCTGAAGAAAACCTGTTCTGTCACGAAGGATATAGAATGCAAGTCCTCCGAGGTCACGCACTTCATTAATCCAACCGATAACAACTGCTTGTTCTGTTTCCGGTGTTACATCCTTTATTGGTATTCTCATGGACAAATCTGGTATACTATATGCGCTTAAAGAGTATGATATTTATCCATCATGCTCGTTTGAATCATGTTCCAAAACACAAAGATTAATCAGTCCTCTATGATAGAATTCCATGGATAAGTGATGTTTTCAATAATTCTTGTTGCAACGGATGGTTCTCGCGAATCGTTAGTAGCAGTACGTGCTGCCGCAAAGGAGGCACTGCTCCATAAGGCGGTGCTTCATACGGTCTGCGCTGTAAATCCGGGTATCGTGAAGTCAATGTTTGTAAGTCCCCATGCGAATGCTATTATTGTGGATTATGACCGGATCAATGATTTTCAGGCGGAAGAAGCAAATAAAGCGCTAGACTATGCAGAAAAGGAGGCCGCGGATGTAGGTGTGTCCGTGATACCCCATTTAATGAAAGGCGATCCCCGAGAGGAGATCCTTCGTTGTGCAGAAGAGATCGGTGCAGACTGTATTGTTTTGGGTTCTACCGGAAAAACTGGACTTAAAGCACTATTGCTGGGCAGTGTCAGTTCTGCAGTTGTTACCCATGCCAAAATCAGCACAATGATAATTCGAGAAAAAAGGAAGGAATAACCGTAAATGGGTTTGTTCAGACGTTCTGGGTCCACACTTGAACATTACATTGAGAGACGCGATTATCAGGGTATTGTTCGACTTTATCTGGACGGGGCGGATGATGATGCCGCAGAAGCAATGGTTGCTCTGTTGTTCTTTGGCGAGAATGATCCGCAGTCTGTCGCTGGTGTACTGGGCAGTCTGAGTGAACGCGAATTGACGGATGTAGCACGGGGCATTGTGGAGTCTGGGGGGCCTGACCATGCGGCAGTTTTGGCACTGGCCCGATTTGCAGGGAAAGAAACGTGCCGTTCACTTGGCCGTGCAGTCATGCGCTGTGGAGAGGATGCATTTGAAGCGCTTGTGAACCTTACGGGAAACGAAGATCAGGCAGTACGTCTTGGAGCAATTCATTTGCTTGGGTCTATCGGGAAATCCGGAATACCAGTTCTAAAAAATATTGTATATCAAGGTGAGGGAGAGGATCAACGTGTCGCCGCCAGATGCCTGCATCATCTTGAATGGGTTCCTGAAAAGCCTGAAGACAAACCGATGTTTTTCTTTTTGTGCGATGAGTGGGATGAGCTTATCGGGTTAAAGGAACATGCGCTCCCTCTGTTGCTGTCTCTGGTGAAAGAGAATGATCCTGTTCTCAGACGGCAGGTAATAGAGGCGATGGGGGAGATCCATGATGTCAGAGTGGTGCCTTTTCTGCAACCGTATATTAATGATGGTGACCCGGGAGTCCGTATTGCCGCACTTACTGCACTGGTGCGTTATGACACCCCTGAGGTGGAACGAAGTCTTATGTGTGCCCTGAATCATACCGATGCACAAATCCGTATTGATGCGGCACATGCACTGAAACGAAAAGGCCTGGGTCCGCAGCAGCATGGGGACCAGCTTCGGTGTACAATATCCGGTGGGAACTGGGATGCAGTGAAAGGGTTTGGGAGTACGATCATTCCTGATCTTATCCGGATTGTGCAAAGCGGGGATAATGAATGGATGGGAGCATTGCATGCCCTGACAGAAATGGGACCTGTTGCCGCACGGGAACTGGAGGCGATTCTGCCGTCACTTCCCCCGTCACAGCAAAAGGAAGTTATCGATATATTCAAAAAATCTCAAGAAAAAAATCATCTGAGAAAAGAAAATATCCGGAAATTATATCATTCTGAAGGAGATGAACGGAGGAAAGCCGCCAGATATCTGCAGGGGATTGGATGGGTTCCGGAAAAGGCTGAAGATTATCCGATGTTTTTCTATCTGTGTGATAACTGGGATGAACTTGTGCGGCTGAAAGAACGTGCGCTCCCTCTGCTCCTGTCTTTGGTGAAGAAGGATGACTCCGCTCTCAGACGGCAGGTCATACAGGTGATGGGAAAGATTGGGGATACTACGTCGGTGCCTGTTTTATTGCCGTATCTAAATGACGGTGACGCTGGCGTCCGTGTTGCAGCACTCACAGCACTTGCAGGCTACAACACTCCTGAGGTAGAACGATCTCTTGTACAGGCCCTGAACAATACGGACTCTCAAATTCGTATCGATGCAGCGCATGCACTGAAACGAAAAGGCTGGAGTCCCCGGCAGAACGGAGATCAAATCCGGTTTATCATTGCAGGCGGAAACTGGGATGCCATCATCCAGTTCGGTGATCAGGTCATCCCGGTTCTCATTCAAATTGTGCGGAGTGGAGGTAATGAATGGGTGGGTGCTGTGCAAGCTCTGGCAGAACTGGGCCCTGCTGCCGCACAGGAACTGAAGGGCATTCTGCCGTCACTCCCGCCTTCACGGCAACAGGAGATTATCACTCTCTTCAAAAAATCTGAAGAAAAACGTCGTCTGATAAGAGAGAATACTCACAAATTATACCATTCCGAAGGGGATGAGCAGCGGAGAGCTGCCATATGCCTCAAGAGTCTTGGGTGGACTCCGGAGAAATCTGAAGATAAACCGATGTTTTTCTATTTGTGTGATAAATGGGATGAAATAATCAAGCTAAAGGAGCAGGCACTTCCTCTTCTGCTCTCTCTCGTGAAGAAGGATGACTCTGCTCTCAGAAGACAGGTCATACAGGTGATGGGAGAAATAGGTGATAGCAGGGTGGTGCCTGTTATATTGCCGTATCTAAATGATAAAGATTCAAATGTCCGTATCACCGCACTCACTGCACTAATGCGGTATGACACGCCTGAGACAGAATCATGTTTTGTGAGTGCCCTGAACCATGGCGATTCACAAATTCGTATTGATGCTGCGCATGCGCTGAAACGAAAGGGCTGGACTCCCCGTACACAGAATGAACTGACTCAGTATACCATCGCCAGCGGAAATTGGGGTGCTGTTATTCGGCTTGGTAATTCGGTCATCCCGGATCTCATCAGGATTGTGCGGTCGGGGGACAATGAATGGATGGGCGCGGTATATGCACTGGCAGGGCTTGGCTATGTTGGCGCAGAGGCGTTGCAGGGGGCTTTGCCTTCAATTCCGGATACGCAACAGAAAGATATCGTCAGTGTCTTCAGGAAATCAGCCGAAAAACATCGACTTAAACGTGAAGCCCTTCAAAAAGAGCAGGAAAGAAAGGATCTTGAGGCAAGGGAAAAGGAGATTTCTGAAGCGAGTAAACCCCAAGGCCCTTCAGATACCGAGATCTGGGATGCGCAGAAACGGGTCATTGAAGGGTTTAAGTGGTTGAGGCTGCAGAAAGTCGCTACTGAGCGGATTTATGCAATCATCAGCGATGGAGTTAAGTTCCATAACATATCCTTTGAAATGGCGATTGCAGCCCTTTCCTCCAAGGATGAAGCTATTCGGGCTACGGCAATTGATGTGCTCTCCATGAGTGGGGAGCGTGCCTATCCGTATATCATGAAAGCTTCCTATGATAAAAGCCAGATTGTGCGGACGGCAGTTGCGGATGCTCTTGGATTTATCGCCCATCCATCGATGATGAAGGTGCTCTCCCATCTTTCGAAGGATCCAATGGTTGATGTACGTCTGGCGGTAGTCCGGGCTCTTCAGATGATGAACAACGAGCGTGCGTTCCCTTACATCATCAACCTCTTCTCAGATGAGGATGCAGAAGTTCGGAATGCGGCATCACATGCAGCGGCAGTATTCGGGCAGTCTGGTCTCCCCATTCTTCTTCGGTCACTGCAAGTGGAGGAACCGGAGATCCGTATTGCTGCGGCAGGAGCATTGGGGGAGATCTGCGATGTCCGCTCATTGTCATTCCTTCTGCCCCACCTTGAAGACACGGACTTACCGGTGAGGGATGCCATACGGAGAGCAATTGTGCAACATGATTACCGTGCTATTGAGCCTTTACAGGAGTTCATTGAACAAGCTCAGGGTGATGCAAAGAATGCTGCTCTTTTGGCATTGTATGAAATTAATCCGGATCTTGCAGGAGAAGCCGGTGCAGACAGCCGCATTTTGGCAGAAGCCTATGCAGCGGCTGAAGCTGTCAATACTATCACAGGTTCTCCTGCCAGTTCCCTATTCTCCCGAAAGACTCCGGGTGTATCTGGCAGAGGTGAGGCAACTTCAGCAGGTATTGAATCCGGTGCGGGTTCAGAATTGCAGGATGTTGGTATAGATTCCCGTGCTTGTCAGGAGCTTGTGATTCGCATTGACAGCGGAGAGGATTCCCTCTCGGCGACTCTTCTTGTTGACCTCTATGACGAAAAGAGCAGTCTGAAATCTGATTTGCTGTCTGCCATGCGGGGGAGTGACCGTGAGTTTTCAATGCAGGCGGCAATGCTTCTCTCAAAAATCGGTTGGTCCCCTTCTGGTGAAGAAGAAAAAGTTCTTTATTTCCTGGCAAGCGGAAGGGTAGCAGATCTGAAGATGGGCGGAGCTAATACCGCAGGTATCCTTTCAGAAATGGTGAACTCGATGCCTCTTTCCGTTCAAAATACCATTGTGGATATCCTTTCCGGTATCGGTGGCAGAAAGGGGGTTACAAGTCTTGCTCAGATAGTTATCGATGAATCCGGTGAGATTTCAGATACCGCCGCAGACACACTTGTGGAGATGGGGAATGACGCGGTCACGTTCATTCGTGAAGCGGCGGCAGCACAGGAGGGTGCAAACAAGCGGCGCCTCCTGAAAATAATCCGGATAATTGAAGGCAGGAAATAATATGAATGCAAAAGAAGTGCAGAAGGGGAAATTAACCGATGGGATGATATGGGTAGGTTTGTGTTTGATCGCTTTCTCTTCTTTCATTCTGCCTGTTAACGGTTTCACGGTTGTTTCCGGGCCATCACTTGTACCGGATGGTGGGGTATATGTCATCGGAGAAGCGGTGAAAGCTGATATCGAGGTAATCTATGGCGTCTCTTCCATGAATGAGTGTATTGTGGTTTCTACCGATCTGGGTTCTGTTTCGTGGAATGCTGTAATTGTTGTTGATGGTCGTGAGATGCCTATTGGTACCCGGAGCGGTCGATATCTGACAGTGACGGGGTTTGAACTCTATCATTCCGGGACAGCGGTAACGAAATTGCAGGTTCACCTTGAAGGAGTCGTGCCTGAATATCTTGCGGGAACAGGTGTTGCAGAACTATTACATATTGAACATAGGGTTGGTGACGGCACAACTGTGCTTGATTCACTATCTGAGAAGATATCCGTCATTGACGTTAAGGCAGTGAATGCCCTGAGGGCAGAGACAGAGACTGATCTCATTCGGTTTGAAGAACAGATCAATCATGCATACCGTGCAGGAAGCGATACGTCTGCAGCAGACGAGGTGGCCGCTGACATCCGTGATTTGATTGAAGCGTCTCGCCAGATGGATTAGCAGAATGCTTACAGTGCCCTTTCTCAAGCAAACAATCTTATCAGCAGTGAAATGACGGAACTGACTGGTTCCGTTACACATGATTTTTTTCAGGATGCACAGGCAATGATCCAAGCGATTGAGCCGGCAATAGCAGACTACCGGAATGCTGGCGGTGCTGATGAACAGGGAGTTCTTGTTGTCTTCTCCTACCGGGACAATGCTGAAATGCTTCTGGTTCTTGCCCATGATCGTGAGTCTGCTGGGGATGTTCCCGGTGCACAGCGGTATGCAGAAGAAGCGTTTGGGAAAGCCGGTGATGCAATGACATATCTCTCAGGTATGTACACCAAAGCAGGGCTGACTCTTGAAGGTTCCACTTTAGGTGCATGTAGCTTTTTCTCCTCTCCGGGTTTCTCTGCTACAACGCCTGCTCAGGAGTTTTCCCTGCCTCAATTCATGGATTTTGGAGGGAATGTAACTGCGGAAAAAATTGATATTGAGGGTACCCTGACATTTTTCCAGATTGTTCTTGATGGTATATCGACTATGGCAGAATTTGTCCGGAACGCCATGGAAGCATTCTCTGCAATCGGGAATTGATACTTGCCGACAATTATCGACGATTCTCTTTTTTCAATCCTTCCGCAAGAGCCATAATATCCCATGCCAGTGATTCACGTTGGATGCGTGAATCCATCCGGGTGTCAATGTGGAGGGCATTATCAAATGGCAGGGGGTCACGCGTATCCATCAGGTATAGATCCGTGAAATAATCGTAAATTGGGCATTCTGCCCCCTTATCCGGTGCATAGGTTTTTTTCTCATGTGCTGTGCTCCGTTCAGCGGTAAACGGAACAAATGATATCACCGGGACGTCCCTGAGCGCTTCTGGTATCCCTGTGCACATCAGTGCCGGCATGATGCCCGTGACCGGTCTCCCGGGGCCGATGATTACGATGTCACTCTTTCGGATTGCATCTACCGATTCTATGGATGCGTGGGGAATAGTTTTTGACGGAGCATGGACGGCACATGCATGGGTGTCGTCATCATAGGCAATTCTGTACTCTGCAAGCGACATCCGCCCGGATGGGGTAGTGACGGACCATTCGCCGATATCGTCATTGACCGGCAGAATCTGTGCCATAATGTCGTAGGCGTGGGCGATAGCGATTGTTGCATCCGTAAGGCGTTCTCTTTTTAGTCTCTCTGCCCGAAAGATGTGGAGGGCCCGTTCCTGATCTCCTACGGCTTGTGCTTCTTCTGTGCCGAGTCGCATGAGGGCATGATGTGTTGTACAGGTATCGCCCTGAATGCCATGCCAGGTTCTGGTGTTGATAATGCCTGCAAAGAGAAATATCTGGGTGTCAAGGTCAGGGATGGAACACCCGCAGGGTGACTCCTCTGCATACGCCGTTGTTGTGATGACGGTAATTTGCGAATCATCCATAAAAGAACGAAACCCTGAGATAAGACGGGCTGATTCACTCCCGCCTGAGATGAAGGTGATCATACCTTTTCTGTGACCTCTCCTGCATCAGGTGACGGCAGGTCTCTCAAAAGAACATATCTCTCATCGAAATTACCTACGACATAGAGTGAATAGACACGTAAAAACGTCATGAATGGCACACTTACCATGAGACCGCAGAAAGCAACGTTGGCAAAATAACCTGCAAAAATGAATGCTATAGCAAGAGTTGAGAGGTTTTCTGGCCCGCCTGCTGCAATAAGGATTCCTATCAGAGCGATGCATGCTACAATTCCCACCACAACAAGCACCGCGGAGAGGATGATACTGACACAGACGGAGAGGATGAGTTTCATGACTATATACAGTGCCGCCTCATTTCTTTCTGCCATAAAGAGATGCAGGCATCGCCGCCATCCTGCAATGACGCCGCATCGGTCGACGTTCATGATGGGGACCACAAAATCCGTTGTCACCATCAGGATGATGAGATAAGGGATCAAAAGAATGAACATCAGTCCGGCAAATATCAGAATTCTTCCTACAATTGCCGTGTCAAAACTCGCTGTTCCGATAAGTGGGGCAAACAAAAGATATGCGAGAGCCAGACAGATGCCAAAGAAAAAAGCAGAAAGGAAAAACAGGAAGGCGAAGTAGCGGGTGCCGGGTCCGGCACTCTCATGAAAGTGTCTTCGTATGTGAATATTCTCTGTACCCAATACCTTGATAAAGATGAACTGGAAAACTCCGTTCAATAAAAGATAAATAATGCCAATAAAGAGCAGAATGCCTGCGATAATGAGCAGTGTTGAGATGAATGCCTCCGAATTCTGCGGGATCAGGGATCCGATTTCCGTACCAATTCCGGATTTCTCGGGTGAAAAAGGATTGGTTGAAAACTGCAGTAACCCTGCCGCGCCTCCGGCAAAGAACGCAATGATAGCCAACCGAACCCAGACTCCGATATCAAAAGGAATAAGTATGGACTTTGTCATTGCGATCGCACGGTCTATTTCGCGAAATGCATAGTGATCCGGTTTCATGAATTCCTAAGGTCTTTTTGTGTGTCAATGATATTCTGGATGTGTTCTGCAAGTGCAAGTGATGCTTCAACGTCGGTCATCAGGGTATCCAGACATACTGCCCCTTCTATCGGTTTTGGGTCGCGGATGTCCTGAACAAACACATCGGTGAACTCTTTGTAGAGATCATAGGTTGCCTGCCCGTTTGGTGCCATGCCCCATGCAAGCATCAGTTCGGCAGCAGGCCCGCTCACCGGCACATCGCCAATAAATGGGCTGATTACTACCACAAACTGATCCATGAGTGCTTCTTTCACGCCTTCGCATTCAAGAATCGGTGATATACTGGTGACAGGGTTTGATGGTCCAATAACAACTGCATCAGCATCACGTATTGCCTGTATGACCTGTTCTGTTGCTATGGGTATTTCACTGCATCTCCGGATAATGGCATCGATTGTCACCGCCCCTCTGTGACCAACCCAGTATTCCTGATAATGCATCTCAGTCCCGTCGCTCCGGATGCAGGTGGTAACTTCCGTATCGCACATGGGGAGAATAGTCGCATCACACCTGAGACGGGATGAGAGGTGCTGTGTCGCCTCTGTGAGTGTCATCCCTGAGCGGAGCATCTCTGCCCGTGCGATGTTGATTGCACGATCTTGGTCCCCGAGGGTGACGGGTTCAGGATACCCGATTTTTTTGAGAAAATCACTGGTGATAGTGGTGTCGCCCTGAATGCCCCACCATCTCTTAGTGTCAAGGAGTCCTGCAAAGAGATACATCACCGTGTCAAGGTCTGGTGAGAGGTGACTGCCGGAGAACCACATGTCCTCTGCAGTGTTTACAATGACCGTCATTTCTTTGTCTGGAATGAGCGTGCGGTAACCCTGCATCAGTTTTGGGGTACCGGTTCCGCCGGAGAGGAAGGTTATCATGTATGACACAATAGTTTTATCATTAAATATATGTTGATTCTTAAGTGGAGGCAGAAATGAAGACAATAAAAGATCCTGTGCATGGTCATGTCCGTGTATCCGATGCCATTCTCCCTCTTCTTGATGCCCCTCACGTCCAAAGACTGCGGTATATCCGCCAACTCGGCTTTTCTCATTTGGTGTACCCGGGTGCAAATCATTCACGGTTTGAACACTCTGTTGGGACCATGCATCTGGCAGGCGCTATGGCCCGCGAACTTGAATTCGATGCCGATGATTGCCTCCTCACAGAGGCCGCCGGTCTTCTTCACGATATTGGACATGGACCGTTTTCCCATGCAACAGAACCGTTACTGACAGAATTCTGTGGAAGGGGGCACGATGATATCACGCCTCTTTTGACAGAAGACCTTGCTCCCGTTCTTTCCGAAGCAGGAATTGACCCGAAAGAGGTTGCGGCAATGGTGAATGGCACCCATCGGTATGCAGGTATTATCCATGGTGACCTTGATGTTGACCGGATGGATTATCTGATGCGCGATGCGCATTACACGGGTGTGCCGTATGGCACGGTGGATCCTGAACGACTGATTCACAGCAGTGCGTTCAGTGAAGAAACCGGCTTGCATCTTCGTGAAAATGGTATAAACTCAGCAGAATCTCTGCTTCTTGCACGAACACTCATGCGTCCCTCGGTCTATTTTCATCATGTGTCGCGGATTGCAGAATCGATGATACTCCTGGCAAGTCTGTCACATGCCACTGCGTTGGGGGGGAATGCATTCCATGAACTCGTCCGGATGAATGACTTTGCATTTATTGCCGCTCTCATCTCTTCGCCTTCCCAGACGGTTGTCAGTATTACTCAGCGCGTGCTTGATCGCCGGCTCTACAAACGTGCGCTCTACGTTGGTCAGGATCAGGTGAATGCAGAGGAATACCGGCAGGGAATAACGATCATACGGTCCCGGGATATTGCAGAGGAGATTGCTTGTGTGGCCGGGGTTGATGCGATGTCTGTTCTCGTGGATATCCCGGCATTTCCATCAGAGATGCAAATGGGGATTTTTGTCAGAAACCATTATGATTTGACTTCTCTTGAAGAACTCTCCCCCCTTTTGACTGCTTTGAATAAAGCGCGAAGAAGCCAGTGGCGTCTGGGAATATATACCATACCCGGCCAGCAGAATGCCGTTGCGGATGCATCAGGCAGGGTATTATCGATCAAAAAGCCAACTAAACAGGACAGACTCCTCCTATAGGCGAGAGCGGTGAAGATATGAAGAAACGATTTGTTGTGGCAGTTACCGGTGCAAGTGGTATGGTGTATGCACGGCGCCTTCTGGAAGTGCTTCAGGACAAAGCAGAAGTGCATCTTATCATCTCGGATATTGCACGGCGCATTGCTGAGTATGAAGGGGTGGACTTTTCGGGGTTTGATGTGGTCTATACAGATAATGACAATATGTTTGCCGATCTTGCTAGCGGATCGTTCCGCTACGATGGCATGGTCATTATTCCGTGCAGTATGAAGACGCTTGCGGCTATTGCTTCAGGCTTCTCTGAAAATCTGATCACCCGAACGGCCGATGTCTGTTTGAAAGAGCGGAGAATGTGTATTCTGATGCCGCGTGAAATGCCCCTTTCCCGGATTCATCTCAAAAATATGTTATCCCTTGATGAAGCCGGGGCCACTATCATGGTTATTAGCCCGGCATTTTACACACGACCCCAGTCAATAGCGGATCTTGTCGATATGGTGGTGGCCCGTGTCCTTGATCAAATGGATGTTGATCATACCCTCAGTACACGATGGAAAGGTGAATAATAATGCGAACATTTATTGAAAAAATGCGGGAGGAGGGGCGTGTCATTGATATTGAGGAACCCTGCTCTACCGTCTTAGAAGCCCCAAAACGGGCCAGTCAGACTGATGATCTTGTATTCTTCCATAAGCTTGATGGCGACCGGAAGGGTGTCATGAATGTGACAGCATCGCGTGCATCTCTCGCCTGTGCTCTGGGTATCCCTGAGCATGATATTGTGCCCCGTTTGGCATCTATGGGGCATAACGGTGCGATTACCGAAGGTTCGCGCATGAATATGGATAAACCCGACCTCTATCGTATTCCGGTGATGAAACATTTCCCTCTCGATGCAGGGAGATATCTGACATCAGCGATTGTTTTTTCCGAATATGGAGGTATTGAAAATGCATCCATTCACCGGATGCAGGTTTTAGATGAGAAACGACTTGCTGCACGACTGGTTGAAGGAAGGCATACGCATTCCCTTCTTCAGGATGCCCTTGCAAATGGTGAGCGCCTGCCGATTGCCATCACCATCGGTACCCATCCGGTGGTGACGTTTGCCTCCTGCACCAGAGTTCCACAGGGCAAAGAGATGCACTATGCTGCGGAACTTTTAGGCGGCGAGATTGAGTTAAACACCTGTTCGAATGGTGTGCGCGTCCCGGATGCAGAGATTGTGCTGGAGGGGTTCATTGGGGCTGAAACCACAGCGGAAGGTCCTTTTGTGGATATCACCGGCACCTATGATCCGGTTCGGCAAAGCCCCGTTATTGAGATTACCGGGATGCACATGAAGCCTGATGCAATATACCATGGGATCTTGCCTGCCGGAAATGAGCATAAAATCCTGATGGGCATGCCCTATGAACCCAAGATTTTCCAGGCGGTTGCAGGGGTGACGCGGGTGAAAAATGTGGTTCTCACGACAGGAGGATGTGGCTACCTGCATGCCATCGTCCAGATAAAAAAGAGTACCCAAGGCGATGGGAAAAATGCCATCATGGCGGCTTTTGCTGCTCACACGTCTCTGAAACATGTAGTGGTGGTTGATGAGGATATCAACCCGTTCCGGATGGAGGATGTGGAGTATGCCATTGCGACCCGTGTGCGTGCGGACCGCGATGTGATGATCATAGAGGGAGTCCGTGGTTCCTCCTTGGATCCCTGTCGTATTGGTGATGGAACCAATGTAAAGATGGGAATTGATGCAACAATGGTTATGGGAGAAGAAGAGAAGTTTATCCGGGCAGAGTGGGACTGATATACTATGTACCTTGATTCGGATGACGAAAAGATTCTAGCGGGTGAATACGGCGAAACCCGCCGCAAGATGATGGAGATCCTTGTTGCTCTGGGAAAGGTATTCGGAGCGGATACGTTTGTTCCAATTACAAGCGCACAGGTGGCGGGTGCATCGTATAAGACAATAGGAAAATGGGGACTTGAATGGCTAAAAAGTCTTGATGCACGAGTGGCAGTGCCCGCAGTACTGAATCCCATTGGGATGCCGCGTGAACGATGGCAGGAGATGGGCATCCCCTCGGATTTTGCAGAGAGACAGAACGCAGTTCTTGATGCATACCGGAGGTTGGGGGTTAAATTGGAGTGCACCTGTACACCGTATTATATCAATCGGACTGCATATGGGGACCACGTTGCATGGTCCGAGTCTTCTGCGGTGTCCTATGCAAACTCGGTTATTGGTGCCCGGACGAATCGTGAGGGTGGTCCTTCTGCCCTTGCTGCCGCAATTATCGGAAAGACGCCGAATTATGGTCTGCATATCTGGGAGAACCGGATGCCGCAGGTGGCATTCCGGATTGAAGCAGAAGATACGCTCCATGCCGGACATTATGGTGCTATCGGGTATCTCGCCGGAAAGATGGCGGGCAATCGTATACCGTTTTTCTATGGAATTCGACCACACCGTGACCAACTGAAGGCACTTGGTGCTGCAATGGCTGCAAGTGGTGCGGTGGCACTGTATCATGTTGAGGGAATTACCCCTGATTCCCGGATGCTGGAGGAACGTGGTATTGATTTAACCGCACTGGAAACTATCACTATCACCGGCGATGAGATTGAGGCAATCTTTGAGGAGCGGGGGGTTGATGCTGTTGCCATTGGATGTCCGCACTGTTCTGAGGATGAACTGGAAGAGATTGCGGGAATCCTGAAAGGGAAAACGGTAACAAAACCGCTCTACATCTTTGTTGCACGGAGTGTGGCACAGGAACACTCCCATCTTGTGGGAATAATTGAGCAGTCCGGTGCACGGGTGTGGGAAGACACCTGTATCGTTGTCTCTCCCGGAATGGATCACTTTGGCACAATCATGGTCAATTCAGGGAAGGCATTTGCATATGTGCCGAATATGTGTGGCGCTGTAGCAGTTCTTGGGTCTACCGAGGAATGTATTGCTACTGCTCTGGGTGAATAATCAAATCGTTCCTCTTTTTTTATTCATATTTGTGAACTGGAGATAGTTCTTCTTCACCAAAAGAATGTATTTTTGTTGGTCTGTGGACGTACGTTGCAGAGAATAAAAAAAGATTTTGGGGTTTTTAGCTCAGAGGTAGTTTACCTAAAGTAAACACCTACATCACGCATCTTGTTGAATTTTGCGATGTTAATTAACAGGGGAGTGATTGCTTCAACCGTTGCTGAAACAGCGAGGGGTCCTGCATCAAGGGCTTTTAGTTCTGATATGGAATTCACCAGTTCCATAACAATTTGTTTGCCATCTTTATCATCGCCACAGACACAAACGGTATAGTCCAATATTTTTGACATCTGGTTCCATAGTTTTGCAGGAATATTGTTAAACGCAGAGACCACTGTTGAATCCGGTAGCATCTTCTGAAGCTGCTGAGCCGCAGATCCTTCCTCAGGTGGTGCATACCTGAAGTAATCTCCCCGTTCCATCGGATTCATCAGGCTGACAACAATTTTCCCTTCAAGTCCGGTTAAAGAGTCAACTGTAACCGATAACATTTCAGCAGGGATGGAGAAAATGATAATATCTGAATCGTCAACAACTCCCTGGTTCGTTGAAGATGTTAGATTAAAGGGAATATCCAGTTCTTTCAAAGTCAGACAACATGCATCACATGACACTGTTGCCTTCTCTTTTTTTCGGGAACCCATGATCACCTCATGGTTTTGGGAAAGACGTAGCGCCATTCCTGTTCCAATAAAACCTGTTCCTCCAATAATCCCAACTTTCATACACATTCTTTTATACCATCTTTAGATAAACAAATTTCGATGTTGCATTATGGTTTTATTATACGTCACTTCAATTAGCCAATCCTAAACGTCGAAAACGGAGCATATTGTTTAAAATCGCCTCCCAGACATGGGACCTGAATTATGTGGACTACTCTCACATCACAAAAACGTTGAATCTATAGAATTTTTTACCTAAAATCGGTGAATTGACCTTGTTTCTGGATGCTTTATCATTTCACAGAATCGAAAATTCAATGGATTTTTTGTGCACAGGCCTGAGATATACCTGCAGTTCATCCATATTTCCAAACGATATGAAACAACAGATTTTTAGCACAGAATATATAAATCTCTTTAAGGCATATTTTCTAAAAAGTCGAATGAATCAAACAATTCCCGGAGTAATAACATGGAAAAAAATAATCCTTTTGAAATAACACAGAAACAGCTCTACATGTGTGCCAAGGTTCTCAATTTGGAAGACGATGTTGTGCGGATGCTTGAAAATCCCATGCAACAGGTTCAGGTATCTGTTCCCGTAAAAATGGATAATGGAACGATGAAAGTATTCCAGGGGTTCAGAATCATCTACAATAATGTACTTGGCCCTGCAAAGGGTGGCATCCGTTTTCACCCGGACGAAACGATTGATACCGTGAGGGCACTTGCTGCATGGATGACATGGAAATCTGCACTGCTTGACCTTCCACTCGGCGGTGGTAAGGGCGGTATTATCTGCAATACCAAAGAACTCTCACAAGGAGAACTCGAACGCCTGAGCCGTTCATATATCAATTGTATCTGGAAATTCATTGGGCCTGATGTTGATGTCCCTGCACCGGATGTCTATACCACGCCGCAGATGATGGCGTGGATGATGGATGAATACTCCCGCTTGTCCGGGAAGAACCAGTTTGGTGTTATTACTGGCAAACCTGTACAGATTGGCGGTTCAGTTGGACGAGGCGATGCAACTGCACTGGGAGGCATGTACACCATTCGTGAGGCAGCAAAAGAATTGTGTATGGATCTCTCACAGGCAAAGATCGCCATCCAGGGATTTGGAAACGCGGGTTCATTTGCTGCACGACTTTCAGAACAACTCTTTTGTGCAAAAGTTGTCGCGGTCAGTGACTCAAAGGGCGGTATCTACAACCCGGACGGTCTGAATATTCCAGAAGTCCTGAAACACAAGGCAAAAACCGGTTCGGTTATCAATGCGCCCTGTACCCAGACTATCACGAACGACGAAGTTCTTGAGTTGCCAGTTGACATCATTATTGCTGCTGCCCTTCAAAATGTCATTACAAAGGAGAATGCAGGAAATATCAAAGCAACAATACTTGCTGAACTTGCAAATGGTCCTACGACACCAGAAGCAGATGAAATCCTGTATGCGAATGGTATTCATGTCATACCTGACTTCCTCTGCAATGCAGGCGGAGTGACCGTGTCATACTTTGAGATGGTTCAGAACATGTACATGTTTTATTGGACTGCTGAAGAAGTGAATGAACGTCTTGAGAGAAAGATGATCAAGGCATACCATGAAGTTTTTGATGCATCCCGAAAATACAATGTAACCATGCGTATGGGAGCATATTCTGTTGCAGTAAGCCGTGTTGCAGAGGCAATGAAGATCCGTGGCTGGGTATAACTCGTAACATCATCCTTTTTTTAACGTAATCTGAACGGGTAAAAGAATTGTTGAATGAATAGTGTAATATTTCCGCATATTTTATGGAATGACGGCAAAAAATTTTATGATTATTTTTTTATTGTTATTTTAGGTTTTTTTGTGTAATCAATCGCTTTATTCCTTTGCTTCATGAGTGAATTCTAGACCCTGTTATTTTACCGTATCTATGAATTAACCAGAGGTTTACGGGAAATGATTATGCATTTTGAGACAGGAAATACCTTAGAGGCTAAAACAAAATGCGGATTAAAATCTGTGGGATCACCTCAGAAGAGGATGCAAAAGCGGCGGTCTCTCTCGGGGCAGATGCCATTGGGGTGGTCTCCCATTCAGTTGAATCACGGCGTAATTTGCCAGATATCCAGGTAAAAGAGATATTTTCTGCGGTAGGTTCAGATGTAATTCGTGCCATTGTCACCCACACGACTGACCCCGATGAACTTATGGCTGTTTGTGCACTTCGACCGGATGAGATCCAGATGAGTTATCCCTTTCCCCGTATGATGGTGCCCTCATCGATTCGTGTTGTTCGGGTTATTTCTCAGGGAATGGATGTGCCGGATGACTGCGATGCAGTGATTGTTGATGCGAGTGAAGGGAAGGGAACCCGGTATAATACTGAATACTCCTGCTCCGTGAAGCGGGCGGCAACGGTTCCGGTATATCTGGCTGGAGGTCTGACTCCTGAAAACGTTGGTGAGGCGGTGAGGACTGTCCGCCCGGATGGTGTGGATGTGGCAACAGGGGTTGAAGCGTCTGTTGGAGTTAAGGACTATGCAAAGATTCGTGCCTTCATCTGTGCAGTACGAAATGCCGAAGTAATCTGAAAGAAAAGGTAGTGGTGCCAGAATTGATATTCAGGGTGAGATGATTCTTTTGATCTCATCCCTGAATGCTTCAGCTTCAGCAACGGTCGCTGCCTCAACATAAAGGCGCATGAAGGGTTCTGTGCCGGATGGGCGAAGGAGTGCCCACATTCCTTGTCGGTTGATTCTGACACCATCTGTCAGGTCAAGATTATCTTTCGCGAATGCGTTTTCTGCTGTTTTCAGGAGTTCTTTTGGTGCATCAGTATAGATTTTATCTTTCAGCATCGTGTGGGGGGGCAGGGTTGCCCGGAGTTCACTGAGTTTTTTTCCGCTTGATTTCAGCAGTGCCACCATCGCTGCTGCTGTCATGCCGCCGTCACGGCAGTGCTGATGACAGGGAAATATGAGTCCTCCGTTTCCTTCCCCGCCGAAGGCAACGACTTTTCCTTCTGCTTTTCGGGCAAGCATCCTTCGTGCGACAGAGATGCTTCCGACCCGGGTATATTCGATAGCAGATCCTGTGTTTTCAGCAATTTGTTCTGCCAAAAATGATGTACTGACCGGTGTTACGACAATACCGGGCGTGGTTGAGCAGATGAACCGTTCAAAAAGGGCAAACTGTTCGTTTTCCTCAAGGAATTGGCCTGTTTCATCGACAAAGACTGCCCGGTCTGCATCACCGTCATGGGCGACACCGAAGGCGGCACCAGTTTCGCGGACAAGTTCACAAAGAGGTTGCAGTCCCTCGGGTGTTGGTTCCGGCATTCTGCCGGGGAATGTTCCATCCATCATGCCGTTTATGGTGACTACACGGCATCCCATCTTTGTGAGAATTCGGGGTGTGGTTTCACATGCCGGGCCGGAACCCGGGTCGGCAACAACGGTCATTCCTTCAGCATCGACATCTTTCCAGCATTTGAGAACGGCATCGATATACTCATGCACCATGTCCGGACAGGCAGTGAGCGTTCCCATCTCTTTCCATCCGGCCAGAGTGAATTCTTCTGCTAAAAGGCGTTTTTCAAGGAGGATGGTCTCGGTATCGTCCATCTCTGTTCCGTCACCCTCGATGATTTTCACACCGTTATATTCCGGTGGATTGTGGGACGCAGTGATGACAGCACCCGCATCAAAGTGTTCACGCACCAGATACTGGACAGCAGGGGTTGGAAGTATACCGAGGTCGACAACGTCGCACCCGGTTGCAAGGAGACCCGCTATCATGGCACGGGATAGTGCAGGCCCGGATGTACGCGTATCACGACCCACGCCGATGCGCCCTTTTCTCATACTTCCGAGTGCCATTCCTATCTTCATCACGAGTTCTGGGTTCATCTGTTCACCGATGATGCCCCGGACTCCATTTGTTCCGAACAATTGTTTCTCAGGCGTTTCCATGATATTCTCCTTCCAGTGTTTTTCCTACATCATGCAATTCAGTTTTCATTCTGTCAATACCCTGCATCAGGGCAGCGAATGCTTCCTGTCGGTGCTGAGCGATTACGGCGATATAGGTGAGGTCATCTCCTGCAGGGATGATGCCGGTACGGTGGTGGAACCGCACACCCAGAACCCCGGGGATCTGTTCCATATCCTTTAGTATATCCGCTGAGAGTGTATGGATGGTTTTTGTGTCTGAGAAATCCAGAGTCTTTGTTATCTCAGTGCCGGTAACCTTTCGTACAATCCCGTTAAATGCGGCAATACATCCGGTATCATCTGACATGTAGTCGCGTTTCAGTTCGTGCACGAGGCCCTGCAGGGTAAATACTTCGGCACATTCGTTGATGTGGGTGATGACCTCTTCCGGTTCTGGATTTCTGAGGATACAGTTCTCAATTTCCAAGTCGCCGAGAACTACTTTGGGAAATGGTTCTGCTTTGTGCCCTTCAATGATGACAAAATCCATGCCCTGATCGGACAAGAGGTTCAGCATGTCATGGAGTGACCCGTTTGGTATTGCAATGATTGCTTTTTCCGGGTCTGTTCCGATGACAATGTCTGCTCCATGTTCGTAGTGGGTTGTTGTGTCTGTGCCGGGGGGTTGTTCGAAAATGTGTGTATGAAGATTTTTGATTACTGCTGTTTTTCCCCGTTTTCTTAAAATGGGGATGAGGGAATGAATGAATGTGGTCTTTCCGCTCTTTTTTCTTCCGACTACGTGTATTATTCTCATATAATCTCTTTCCCTACGGACGTTTCGTCTTCGTCCTCATCTTCATTGTCATTGTCATCTTTTATCACCGACTCACGTTTCCGAATCATGGATGCCGCTTCTGCCACCTCACGCATGACATCAGTGATGCGGTCTTCGATATCAATCTCATCATCAATGTCAATCGCGGTGCCTTCTACTTCTAAGAGGAATCGTGCGACTTCTGATGATTCAAAAAGAATGTCATCGAGTTCATCCGCGGTAAAGAAACCGCAGAGGGCACCATAGAAAAAAGTAGCCCCTGACTTCCGGACTTTGCGTTTAAATGAACTGCGTGCCTGATTGACTGCCTGAGGGGAATAGGTGCCTGTCATGAATGGCACGAGGTCAGGGAGGTTTTCACCGATAAATGTCATTTCAGCACCGCCGCGTGTGGTAAAGTCAGCACAGAGCCGGGCGATTGCCCATTCCCGTGCCGTTACGTAGGTGTGTTTTCGAAGAAACTGGTTTACCCGCCGATATGCTGCTCCGTCTACTTTCTGGAATTTACGGTATTTGTTGATGCGTTCTTTATCTTCGGGACTAAGTGATGTTCGTCCCGGCATCAGGACAGGGAGGTCTGGGTTAAATCCGAGGATGGTATTTACTTCATCCTGTATATCTGCATATGATTTCTCTTGATGGGATATCTTGGATTCATCTATGGTTTCAGAAATCTGAGAAATAGCTTTAGCGGGGTCGTTATTCAGTATTTCTTTCCCGTCCGTCTCTGAAATTTTGTTATCTGTGCCCTGTTCATCTGATTCTTCGGCACAGCTGACTGTTGGGGTGTCGATTAATCCGGTCGGTTTGTCAATTAGTTCGGTTGGTTTATCCTGTTCTTCCCGAAGCATCTCTTCTGCTGGCTCAGAAAAGTCCTCATTATGCCTGTTTTCTTCTTGCGGGAGATTACCTTCAACAACCATCAATTAATATGGGTGTTTTTTACTCATCAACCTTATGGGATAATTCCTGATTTGGCCTTGGAACATATCGCATCATACGGTTCAAACGGTTGGAGTCGTGATCATGTAAGACTAGGGTATCTTTGTTGATCCTTGCTTAATTCCTTATTTACGGGCTCCAACGAATTTATAGAGTAAATATCGGATCCGGGTTGTGTCTCTTTTAGCGTATTCGGGTATTTGGGTTGTTACATGTGCCTGGGTTGTAGTGCAGGTGACGTTCTGACTCTAAGGGAATAGAATTAGGTGAGGGTCATTCGTTTGTTCCCTGAATTGAGACCATCGAAGTTGTCCTGTTTTTTCTATTGAACGCTGATTAGGCCTGTTTGTGGATTCTTTTTTGGGCTGATGGTAGTGGTAGATTCATTTGTTCTGATGATTGCAGCGGGTGCACAGGTGTGGCTGAACGGTAATCCGGTGTATTTGTATAATTGGTATATTCCTGTAATATTTGAATCTGAACTCTGGAATTAACCCATTTTCATTTTTGGTGGTGGGGTTATTCTTCATGGGTGGAGAATGGGTATTATTTTCAGAAAATGAAATGGAATCGGGCGGAATCGGGCGCCCTATATGTATAGCATCATACGGTTTATTGCCATTGTGTTGGAACTGTAACTTATTTGGAGATTCGGGATAATTATGACTATATTTGATAATTATCCAGAATATGGAGTTACTCTGTCGATTTTCTATCTAATGCTATCCTCATTCAGGAATCGTGCGTAGGTGGTAGAATCAGTTGTGGTGTGGTTGGGACATCTTATCTTTCTAAGAGGGGCGTGAATCGAATATCAAAGTATAATGGATTCATTTTGCCCATTGAGTAAGGTTTTTTTGGTGTGCGTGGTGACTCCGCAGGTATGGTATTTCATTACCTTGCTTACCACTGCAGGCAGAACTGACGCTATAAGCATTAAATATTTGAAAACAACCTCGAAAATATTCTCTGATTTCCCTTGCAATTGAATATTTTGTCTTTTATTCGCTTTTAGGCTGGGTTTTATGATGACATCTGATGGGGCATTACAGGTTGTTTGGGGGGAGTATGCATTTTCATGGGTGGGTGGTGAGTCTGGATGAAATTTTAAATTCGTATTATGGTGTCATTTTATCCATATGCGGTAAAAATGGGCTTATTATTTTATGACCTCTTCGGGGGCTTGGTCTCTATTGACCTGGTGCTACCAACAAGTCGTAGCTACTTCTGAGGATTGTCTGGTGATTCAGTCTTTTGCAGGTGAATATTGGGGCAAAATCCTAAACAGGCTCTGGGATGTGATTTTATAGAGGCGGGGGGGTTAAGGTAGTTTAGGGTCTCTGTGAGGGTGATGTGGCAATAGAGAGGCCTTGGCGTGGCCACTTTCCGCCCATCAATGAGGCAGATTCTGTTTCTATGGTGGACACCAGTACCTGGTGAAATTGTGTGTTCTTGGAATGGAAATTACCTCGATGCATTTATTGGAATTTTGCGATTATGTAGTATGTGTGGCTATCATTTTCTGCATAGGTATGTTTTTGGATTATTGTAATGAGTTCCATAATCATTCGAATTAGAAAAATAGTCGAAAATTCGTTTTGATTATTTTGTAACTTTTGGTAGGGGGTGGTGGTATGGGATCAGTTTGTAGTCCCTTCTCTTCAGGGTTTTTGGTATTTTCTGTGTTGTTTTCTTTGTGTATCATGGGGGGATGCTGCTGAAATTCTCCATCAAAAATTTTGGATGACCGGTTCTTGCTTTTTTCTGGTGGATCCCTGTTTTTGCGCGAAATGACTATTCTGCGCAAAAGGCATATAAACACGTAGATCAAAGAACTAAGAATGCAGGGCGACTATTTCTCAGAATGGCTTCCACGCTTCCTTCATCACCTCAGAATGAGGAATTATTCGCCTGGCACGATAGCAAGCTATGGACAGGTGATCCGAAAATTTGGGTATTACCTTTGGATCTCCCGAAACAAGGATATGGAACGGCTTGTGGTATATTGGCAGGATTTGGCCCATGGGCGTCTTGATACTACGGTGAACACGACTACTATAG
>JAAYIO010000220.1 GCA_012523385.1 Methanomicrobiales archaeon | reverse complement strand
GAGAGTGATTTAATCAAAGAACGCTGTTTTTCTGCCCCCTCTCCTGTGACAAACGAATTGCCATTCATGTCAATGGCATATCCAATCATACCCGCAGGGGGGGTTATCCTGACTAATTCAACATGGGGGTATTCCCATGGTTCAAACGCAAGGGGATCATCCCATGTCCGAAAGAGCATGCGGTAGGTGCCTCCGTATGCCACATCATAAACATAGTTCTCGGTCAGGGTGCCGTCATTCTGTAGCACTGCGGTATAGGTGTCTACCACAAGGTCAGGCTCAAAGGAGAGGTCTGAACCAAACGAAAAAAGGATGGAGATGCCTGCTAAAAGCAGGCCGAGAACGACTACGATTCCCAGCTGATATTTCTCTTTCACAAAGCCTCATCCTTTAGAATGCAATCTTTGGAGCCTGTTCAATCTCTTCTTCAAAGGTGAGATACTCCAGTTTTGAGAAGTGGCCAAGAGATGCAACGATATTCGATGGAATCGTGTCGCACATCGTGTTGTACTGTTCTGAGATATTGTTAAAGGTGTAGCGCTGCCGGCCAATCTCATCTTCAATACTGCGGATAGAGGATGTCAGTTGAGTAACAACCGTTACCGTTTTTAGATCGGGATAGCTCTCAACCACGGCAAAGAGGCGGCCAAGTATCGATTTGGACTGTGCTTCAATTTCATTGAGGTCACCGGGTCCTGCCGTCCCGACACCGGAGCGCATCTTTGTAACTGCCTCAAGGGTCTCTTTCTCAAATTTTGCATAGCTCTGCACCGAGCCAAGGAGCTGATTAATCATATCCAGTCGCTTCTTCATTGCGACACGAATCTGCCCCAGTGTTGCCTGTGACGAGTTTTTCAGACTCTGGAAGCGATTGTAGATGCCGACAAACCAGAGGACAAGTACAATAAGAACAACGACGAGTATTCCGCCAATAATCCATCCAATCATAATATCACGTAATAGAAAAAGATGGGCGGTCAGGGAATTTAACTCTGCCTCTGCAAAAATTTCAGTCCTGTTTTTTCATGGATTCTCTCTGCAATATATCATCTTTAGCCTGCATAACGCTGTCTCTCACGGTCTCTGACTCGTCACGCGAAAGGCGGCGCAGGAACGGAAGAATACGCACATCCCCCAGGTGCCCAAGTGCCCAGACGGCTTTGAACCTGACCCGCCAGTCTGCATCGTCAAGGAGCGCAATCAGCGGTTCAATAGCCCGTGAGTCATTCATTCTTCCGAGGGAATGGGCGGCACCCCAACGCAGAGACGGGTTATCTGATTGCAGATTCCCCATGAAATAGGCAAACATCTCTTCTCTCTTCTCATCTTTCTCCTCCATACTATCCTGAATGCACTTGCACTCTCTTTAACCCACGAGGTATCGAGGGTAACTAATTTAAAGCGATTCGGTTGATATGAAGATGAGAAGAATTCATATGACATATTACCGCCCTGAGACTGAAACCATGAAGAGGGATGACCTTGACTCCCTCATTGACGAACGGGTGAGATACACCGTTCGCTATGCGTCAGAAAATTCACCATTCTACCAGAAGTGGTTCAAAAATCACAAAATTGACCCGAAATCAATCCGCGAACACGAAGACCTCGCTGAATTGCCCATCATCGATGGCAAGACGATCCGTGAATTTCAGCCGCCGGTCGCAGATCAATTCTATTTTAAGAGTGCGCCATGGAACGACATATTCACTATTCATGAAACAAGCGGCACCTCCGGAACCCCAAAGTCCTTTTTTTTAATGTGGGATGATTGGGAGCGCTACGCAGAGAAGTATGCACGTGCATTTGTATCGCAGGGATTTGGCGCCGGTGACCGCGTTGCCGTCTGCGCAAGTTACGGCATGAACGTCGGTGCAAATACCATGACCCTTGCGGCTCACAATATCGGTTTTACGGTGATTCCTGAAGGGAAATGCACCTTCCCCGTCCGTTTTATTCACAACTACCATCCGACTGCCATTATCGGAAGTGTCTTTAAACTCCTTCGTCTCGCCGAACGGCTGAAGGGCGAAGGGATTGACCCCAAAGAGTCCGGGTTAAAGAAACTCGTCGTGGGCGGAGAGAGTTTTGCTGAAGAGGCACGGGCATATCTGGACGAGGTGTGGGGCATTCCTGCCTACAATACCTATGGAAGTACCGAAGGTACCATGTGCGGGGAATGTTCGGTAAGAAACGGTCTCCATGTGCCTGAGGATCTGGTGCATGTGGACCTTTATGACCCGAAACTCAAGCACTTTGTTCCCGATGGCAAGAGTGGGAGAATCGTTTTGACAACGCTCATTCCGGAAGGAGAGAGGAGTGGGAATCTCCTTATTAACTACGACACTGAGGACGTCACCGAGGTCATTTCCCGGGATGTTTGCACCTGCGGACGAACCCATATGCGGGTCAAAAACCCGATCCGTGAGGCAGAAACCGTCTATATAAATGCCATCCCTGTCAATCGTGTGGATATTGAGAAAGGGG
Organism: Methanomicrobiales archaeon; assembly: GCA_012523385.1. Lineage (GTDB taxonomy): Archaea > Halobacteriota > Methanomicrobia > Methanomicrobiales > Methanomicrobiaceae > Methanogenium. The sequence continues at coordinate 240 of JAAYIO010000220.1, read as the reverse complement.
TATTCCAGCGAGAAAATATGGAGTATCTTTCCGGTGAATATGAGGCATTTCTTTACAGTGATGAGGACGGTGGCAACGTTGCGATGAGAGTCAGTCTTGAAAGCCGTAACCCCGAGACCTGTGACCGTAAACTGGTGGAAGAGAACTTCCTTTCCGCCTTCTTTAAGAAAAATCCCGCACTCAGTCCTCTTTATACTGACGGGGCACTGGACATTCTCTTCCATTTTGCACCCAGAGGGG
>JAAYIO010000219.1 GCA_012523385.1 Methanomicrobiales archaeon | reverse complement strand
TGGGTGATGCGATAAGCCTTGCCACGACTCCCGCACAGGAAGCATGGGAGTTCCTTTCTGAACATGGATTCCTTTGAATTTCAGGGATTCCTGCGGACACGTGCATCGGTCCGTGAGTTTTCTGCAGATGACCTCACCGCTGAGGAGATTGCAGGAATAGTCCAAACAGCGGAGCGTGTGCCAACTGCTGGCAACCGTGAGGCATGGGACGTTGTTATCGTAACCGACGCAGGTATCCGCGAGGATCTCTCTGATGCGGCGTTTCAGCAGGAGCACCTCAGGCAGGCACCCTGTATCCTTGTGGTCTGTGCAAACTATGTGCGTTCGATGTCGCAGTATGGAGAGCGCGGGATTCTCTATGCGGTGCAGGACGCAACAATTGCTGCGACCTATATGATGCTTGGAGCGCATGCGGCCGGGTTCCAAACCTGCTGGACCGGTGCCTTTGATGAGGAAACGGTCTCTGAAGTGCTCGCACTTCCGGAGCATATCCGTCCGCTGGTGCTCCTTGCGGCAGGGAAAGGCAATCTGCCCCCGTCGTATACTGAGAGGATGCCCATTGGTGAACATGTACACGAAAATATCTGGTAAGAGGCAAAAATATGAGTGATTACCGCGTAACACTGGAATCTGCATGGGTCATCCGCGATGTGGATACCCTTGATGATGGCATTGGTATCGCCATTGCTGAGGCCGGCAAACGGCTGAACCCAAAGGCGAAATTTGTTGAGATTGAGATTGGTCAGGCAATTTGTCCGTTCTGTGAGAATGAACTGAACAATGCCCTGCTTGTGGCAAATGTCGCTTTGGTGGGACTTTCTCTTGATATGAAGGTCTTTAAGGCAGAGTCAGAAGAGCATGCCGAACGCATTGCAAAGTCTGTTGTCGGGGCGTCTCTCCGGGACATTCCGTTGAAGGTCATCGAGGTCGAACTCATAAAATGATCTCGGTTGTGGGTCACACCACCACGGATCATCTTTTTACCGTTCCTGAACTGGTTGCAAAAAACCATTCTACGTTTATCACCGCACATAAGGTCTTTTACGGCGGCGGTGCGGCAAATATCGCTGCAGGTATTGCCATGCTCGGGGGGACCGCAGAACTCGTGACGGCAGTGGGTGGCGATTTTGCCGGCAGTGATTACGATCACTGGCTTACGACACTCGGTGTCCTGCGCCGGTTTATTGTGAAGCCCGAGATGCATTCTTCTACCTGTTATCTGTTTAATGACGGAACCGATGACCAGACCACCTACTTTGAATGGGGTGCGTCTGAGGCGCTCACCAGCGCTGAGGCACCGGTTCTGGACCGGGTGCATCTGGCACCGTGTGAACCGGATTTCTGTGTTCGTGTGGCAGAGAAGGCTTCATGGGTATCGTTTGATCCCGGGCAGGATCTGGTGCGGTTTTCGCGTGAGCAGATCGATACGATACTGCGGATGACCAATCAGCTTTTTGTGAATCGCCATGAGGCAGAACGCATCTGTACAATCGGCGGGTTCTCTCAGGAGGACCTGATCTCGATGGTGCCGCGGGTTATCATTACGCAGTCGGCAGACGGGAGTTTTCTGTATCAGGGAGGAGAGGAGGTGCGGGTGCCTTCTCTTCCGGTGACGCTTGTTGACCCAACGGGTGCAGGCGATGCGTTCCGTGCGGGATTTTTAACGGCGGAGAAGCAGGGGTATGACCCGGTGACGGCGATGGAGATTGGCACGACGGTGGCATCCTTTGTGGTGGAGAAGGCGGGGTGTCAGACGAATCTGCCGGACTGGGAACGGATGGCGGCACGCTACCGCACACACTTTGGTGCACTTCCGCCGCTGTCTTTATCCTGAAGGAATATCATATCCAACATATAATACGCGAATAAAGGAAGAAGAGATACCATCCGGGGTGAGGATCTGACAGAAAAAAGTGGAAATATGAAGTTGGAAGACCTCTCCCGTTTCATTTTTGCCGCACCTGCATGGCCGCGTTCGGTTGCCATTATGATCCTTTTGGGGATTGTCATCGACGGAGCGGGGTTCATCGGTGGGCGTAATTACCTTTTGGTGTTTGGATTTCTGGGGTATGTGTTTCCTGCCCTGCTTGCATTTGTCTTGACAAAGCCCTTCGTTGAGCATGTCGGGGGCAAGATGACATGGAACCGCTCAGGGCTTCTTGCCATGTCCTGCATGGTCTTTCAGGTAATTGTCAGTCTTTTGTTGACGTTTCTGCCCTATCCAAACTTTTACTCGGTGCTCTTTGCGGTGGCACTGGGAGTGGTCTTTGCGGTCCGGCTGATTGTTCTTGCAGGAATTGCGGACTACCGGATGGGCCGGATGGTGCCTGCGGCAGCACTTCAGAGTGCGGCAGCAGCGGTGACGGGCACTTACTATTTCGGCATGGATTTCCTGTATTTTGTGATTGTTTTACATCTGCTCTTTGGCGGGGGGGTGCTCCTTTTCCTTTGGATGGTGGAGCGGCCTCTAAAAAAGAACTACCGTATCAGTGCTCTGCATTTCATTAATGCATTCATCTCCCACAATACCGACGGCGATAAGGCGCTGGATGAGTTCTTTATGGAGATTGGTGAGGACGTCTATGTCCAGCAGGTCTCATTTTTCCTGCGTCGGCAAGGACGGGGTGAGATTACATTCACGGTGCCAAATCTCCATCCCGGCCCGATGGGAGAGGTCGGCGGGGCGAATCTGCCGAAACTGCTCCACGATATGCTGGGCAGCGACACCTTTGTCGCCCACGGGTGTGCGACGCACGATTTTAATCTGGTCTGTGAGAGTGAGGTGACCCTGATGGCGGATGTGGTGCGGGCATCCCGAAAGGATGCGATCTTTTCTTTGATGGCGACGCCTTCCCGGCGGTACTCCTGCGGAACGGTAAGTATCTGCGCACAGGGGTTAGGGGATACCCTGCTTTTGGTTGCGACCCGGTCTCCAAAGAAGACGGAGGACTTGGAGTATGCGATTGGTCTTGCGATTATGGCGGAGTGCCGGGGACATTACCGGCATGTGGCGTTTGTGGATGCCCACAACTGTATGATAGATGTGACCGACCCGGTGGTGGCAGGGTCTCTTCCTGCTTATGAATATTGGAGGGCGGCACAGGAAGCGGCAATAGAGTGTGCATGTCTGCCATGCTCGGTCTTTGAGGCGGGGGCAGGTCATTCTGCAGTGCCGTTCTCGCGTGAGGAAGGGTTTGGCGACCTTGGGATTATGGCGCTTGTTTTCCGTGTTGAGGGACAGGTGACGGCCTATGTGCTCTTTGATGGCAATAATGTGGAGCACGGGGTTCGCGAGGTGTTACGGGATCATCTGCTGACGCTTGTTGATGAGTGCGAGATAATGACCACCGATTCTCATGTGGTGAATACACTTTCCGGCAGAAATCCGGTGGGTTATCGGATTTCGGCTGATCAAATCATTCCTTTTGCAGAGGATGCGGTGCGGCGAGCGATTGCTGACCTTGCACCTGCCGAGGCGGCGGGCGGCACCGGTTGGGTGGAAGGGGTGACGGTGTTTGGGTCAAACCGCATTTCGCAGTTGGCAGGTACTGTGAACGGGATTCTTACGTTTATTGCTCCGCTGGGAGTGGCGATTCTCTTGTTTGCCTTTTTGCTTTCGATTGTGGCGTATCTGGTGTTGTTGTAGGGGGATGAGTTACTACCGTGGCAAGAGATAAGAACCCGATGAGAGAAAAGACGGACACATGGGTGATGATGATGATGGGAGCCTGCCTGTTTGCCCGGTTCATTCGGTATCTGTCTTTTTCCGGTGAGGCTGTTTCGATGACAAAATTATTTTCGTATCGGATTTGTGGGTATAATCAATATCCCATTCCAGGTCCGGCAGTTTTTCCCTTGTTTGAGACCATAAGGGCTTGAATGGTAATGTTTGGATAAAATATCTGTTGTTTGCAATTATTGCGCAATATATGGGTTATTTCCATTTTTGAGCCCTTGAAGCAATCCTTTATATATCCTATCAACCAGTATCAGGTTGTCCCTGTACTATCCGAACGGGCCGCAGTAGGTTGCAGGTAATCGTATGACGGTGCCTGAGAGACGGTCCGGATTCCGGGTATGCAGGAGGTGTTGTAACACATGATGCGAAGATCGTATGGATGGCCAATTTATGACGAATTTGATGATATAAGGCGTCAAATGGGTAAGCTGATGAATTACGTCTCCTCTTCTTCACCGCGTCACGCCCTGTCTGATGCAGAGGAAGGCCAGGAGATTGTTCCTCTCTTCCGGGAGGGAGGACATGATGGATTTCGGGTGGATGTGACCCAGGGTGACCATGAAGTAATTGTTACTGCTGACATGGCTCCGGGGGTTGAAAAGGAAAATGTCTCGATGGAGCTGGTATCTCCCAAAGCGCTTCATATTACCTGCGAACGTAAGGTGGAGCGGGAGGAGAAGGGAGGAGAGGAAGGGAATGAGGGTCGGTATTATCTGCGTGAGCGGAGGTATGGCTCAATTTCCCGTGTCATCCCTCTCCCTCTTGCGGTGACTCCTGAAGGGGCGAAGGCTTCGTTTAAGGATGGAGTGCTTGAGGTCAGGTTGCCCATCAGCGCTCTTGAGACCAAGCGCCGGATTGCGATTGAGTGAGGAAACCAAAAGAACTGATATCTGGTATGAGAGATACCACTCTCATTTTTCTTTCTGGCGCCTGCCAAAGAGATTTTTTTCATTTGTTGCTTTTGTGTGTGCAAAAAGACTATTTTGATACCCGATTCATTGGTCTGTCGCAGGGAGATCGGAATCCCGAAGGAATCTGCTGGAGCTGATTGGAGCTGTATCTGAGACCCTGGGCGTATCTGTTTCGGGTTTAAATCGTAGCATTGACAGCCGGAATCGGATATGTTCCATGTATATATAAGTTCAGTGAGAATATTTTTTACTGCGTAATTAAAGAACCAGGGAACTTTTTAGGAGATGACCGGGTATGACAGAGAGAGATACATCACAAGGATATAATCAATATTTGGCAATCAATGAGCTTACTGAGGCGCAAAACAAGCTTAAGGAGAGTGAAGATGAGTTTCGCCGGATACTCAGTGAGATTCCCTTGTCGATGAGCGTCATCTCGCTTGAAGGTCAGGTGCTTTTGGTAAACAAAAAGACGCTCGATGTCTTTGATGTGAAACAAGTAGCAGATATCGATGGTAAATTCTCTCAAAATGGTGTCAAAGCGAAACCTCTCGATATGTTTGATAAGGGAGAGGCAGATCTGACAGGTTTCAATGTCACCGACATTTGGCAGAAACCCGAACAGAGAGACGAATGGCTCCGTGAGCTCCGTACCCATGGCGTTATCTCTGATTATATGATAGACGTCGTGAGCATCACCGGGGTTCAGAAAACTCTGCGGATATCCGGTCTTATGATTACATTCGAGGGCCGTCCGTGCATCCTCTCGGTTCACGAGGATGTAACCGAGAAAAAGAAGATCGAGGAGGATCTCCGGATAAGCAGGGAGATGTACCGGGATCTAACAGACAATGCACCGATTGGGATTCTGACCTGTGACCGAAACGGGTGGGTAACCTATGCAAATTATAAAGTGCCTGAGATACTTGGCGCTCCGTCCATTGAAAAGATGACTGAGGTCAACCTTTTGCAGAGCAAATCTCTTATAAAAGCCGGTTCTGCGGATGATTTGAAGCATGTCATCGAAGATGGTGCAGAGTATCCTGATTATGAGGTGCAGTTTACCTCGGTCTGGGGAAAAAAGGTCTTTCTCCGGGTGCATATCTCACCTGTACTGGAAGAAGGTACCCCTGTTGGTGCACGGCTTATACTTGACGATATTACCCGAAGAAAAGAGGCTGAATTACTGCTGGAGAGGACACAGTTTGCATTCGATCACTCTCCGGACGAGATATATTTCGTGAACCGGGCGGGTCTGATTGTGTATGCCAATGCACAGGCACGCACGTCATTTGGTATTGATCCCAGTTCTCTTTTAAGCACGAGCATCTATGATATCAACCCGAATATCTCCTCTGAAGATAGAAGGGAGGTCTGGTCACACCTTGAAAGAGAGAATATTTACCGGACTGAATCTGTGCACCAAAAACCGGGCGGGACAAAATATCCGGTGGATATCATCAAGTATCGCATCACGTTTGAGGGAGAATCATTGTCATGCAGTATCGCCCGTGATATCACCCAGAGTAAAAAGGCAGAGGAACGTCTTCGGGAGAGCGAAGGACGCCTGAGAACGCTCATTCAGACAATACCCGACATGATCTGGCTCAAGGATGTAAATGGCGTATATCTCGCATGCAATTCGACATTTGAGGCACTCCTTGGTGCAAAGGAGAGTGAGATTGTCGGTAAGAACGATTATGATTATATCGAGAAAGAGCATTCTGATCTCTACCACGAGTGTGACCGTCAGACTATTTTGACCAAAAAAGCCACCATACATGACGAATGTGTAACATTTGCCACCGATGGGAGGCGTGCTCTCCTTGAGACGATCCGGACGCCTCTTTACACATCTGACGGAGTTGTTTCAGGAG
>JAAYIO010000218.1 GCA_012523385.1 Methanomicrobiales archaeon | reverse complement strand
TCTGCTGCTTATCCCTTCTGGTATACAATTTCACGGCAGATTGGAAATCTTCTCAGGTTACAGGATAAAGTCACCGTCATGCAGATCGTGCAGAGGATAAAAGAGGTGTACGGAGACCGGCTAACAATCGAGAGAAATTCCCAACTTGTCATTCGCTCTCTCTACTACTGGGGTTTTCTGCATGAAACAGATACCCGTGGCTGTTACCTGAAAGCTACACCAATGATTATTTCATCTGAAAAAGTGGGAAGATGGATGATTGAAGCACAATTACATGCAATCCCGGAAGGGCGGGCGAACCTTTCAGCATTGCAAAACGATTTGGCACTGTTCCCCTTCACTATTCCCTACATATCCGGGAACACAATTGTTCGAAATAATGAGAGAATTGACCTCATGCAAAATGGGTTTTCGGATGAGATGGTAATGCTAAAATCTCTGATGTAAATACCCTCATAAGCCCTACAAAATAGGAAAATAAAGATTAAAATTGTTATTTCTGAATTCTGATTTGGAATATTTTTTCAATCTTTACAATGCATTCAAGGATATGAATCAGGTACAGACGGTCATCCTTCATAAAGAAACAGCCTCCTTCTGGACACGGTCTTTGATATACCAATGGAGACCCCCTTCCGTCACTACATCAACCCTGCGGCCAAACAGTTCTTCAAGATCCTGAACAAGGGCAACCTGATCCAGAAGAGTTTTTCCCGGGAGAAATTCAACGAGAAAATCAAGATCACTTTCCGGAGTATCCTCTCCCCGGACAACGGATCCAAATATCCGTATTTGACAAACGCCATGTGCTTTTGCAATCAGCAGAATTTGTTCCCTGTTTTCCAGCACATCTCTATACAGCCCCATAGAATCTTCTCCTGTCAGTCTATAGTACAGGAATGACTATAAGGATTGTCCTAAAGGATACAACCGATGGAAATAACAGATTATTGCTGTTTATGCGGGCACCTTAAACGGCAAAGGATCAGAATAGTATTCGTTGATATGATATGAGTTCCAGTACCGTATCCAAAAAAACAATTGAGAAAGCAGAAGAATTAAAAAAGATAGTTGCAACCCTCAATTCCAATTTCATCCCTCTCCAAACAAAATACAACATAAAGGAACTCAGCATCATCGGGTCATATGCACGGAAAGAACAGACGGATAAGAGTGATCTGGACATTATGGTTGATTTTCAGGAACCTATCGGCTGGGAAGTTGTCGATCTGAGAGACGATCTGGAAGAACTACTCGGATTAAAAGTCGATCTCATTCTCAAGGCCGGGATTATGCAGAGTAAAAAACGGTATAAGAGTATATTAGAGGATGCAATATATGTCAAAGCGTGACATCACCCTATTTTAGAAGATATAACGAAGCCCACCGAAAGAATTCCAGAATGAACAAAAAATTATTGGTACAGTTGTTACAGTTGTAAGAGACAAAGAAATCATCGGGGAAGTGGCAGGCAACATATCCGGTTGCCGCTCACGCCCGTACAACAACCGCCCCATCAATCGGCACAGACGGATTAATCACCACAATCTCCGGAGGAGTGCCAAACCGGAGGTCATGTTGAATCATGCTGGATGAGCCGATACCCCGGGTAATAAAGCACGGCGTCTCTCCATGGGAACAGAAACCCTGCACATCAACAATCCCTGCCTTCTTGATCAGGTCAATACCCGGTGCACTAAACTGCCCCCCGTGCAGATGCCCGCAGAGTATCAGGTCTGCGTCCCAGTCCGCCCGCGCACCCGGCTCGTGAATCATATAGATGGTAAAGGCATCCGTTTCCGGAACGTCTGGTGGATCTGCCCTGCCCGCCCATCCATCATCCACGCCGACAAGCATCAACTCCCTCCCCCTGAGATTCAGCAGTTCATACTCATTCTTCATCACATGGACTCCGGCCCCCTCAAGGGTAGCGGCAATAGCTGCGCCGTATGCAAGGTCAATCAGCGGGTCATCCTGTAACATAGAGACATCATACCCATCTACCGAAAGATCCGCCTCCCGCATCGCAAGCATCTTCTTAGGCCCATTCAGCCCGTGCACACCTGCCATATAATCATGATTTCCCAGAACCGCATAGACCGGTGCATTAATCCCGGCCCATACATTCTGATAGCTGAGGTCATCATCGTCACTGGTGACAAAATCCCCCCCGATGAGAACCAGTGAGGCATTCAGGGCATTGATCTCCTCGGTAACCGACCGCATAAATGCGAGATTCCCGCTCTTCAGGTGCGGATCTGCGATAAACACAATATCATTGGGAGCCCCTTCCATCTCAATGACCGTGATTCCCGCGGATTGTCCTTCATATATCATGTACCCCCCTATCCCTGTCACGAGAGCAAGTACAAACACCGTTGCGTACAGGTGCGGGGTATATGTCCTGAGCCTCTCTTTCATGAAATCTGCCCAGATATTTGACCCTTGATTATAAATCATTCGGTTTCGTACCACACCCCCGGCTCCACCAACCCTTATCACGAAAGCCATACAACTATCAGAATAATGAGATGCCCGGTTTGTGGCGGCTCCTGTCTCGAAAGCGCAGCAGAGATGATCCAACAGCGCGAAGAACTTTTTCTTTCCTGCCCTGCATGCAGGGACACCATTCTTGATAAACGCTCACCTCCGTCATTTCGTAGAAAAATGCCGTGTGCGGCATGCGGGAAACGACCACTGGACGAGATAATAGCAGACTGCTGGACCATCATGGCAGAGGAAGGAGACCTTTCTTTCACCGCGCCGGTCATGGCAACAGGTATCCCCCTCATCCACCCGGGGGTGGCACTCACCGCACCGCCCCATCTCGGCAACACGTCCATGGTCTTTCTCTCGCGTTCGGTTAGGCATGAGGCAGCAGAGCGTATTGTAGCAGAGGTTCCTGAGATAAAAGGCGTGGTGCACGACAACGGTCTCGTCCCCGGGATCGCTGAAAAAGATGAAACCCTCCAGACATACCATACTAACACACGCTGTGCGGGATGCGACGTCCGGGCTAATATATTTGAGACCATGGAAGCACCGGTCACCGTTTTTATGCAGCAATCCTATGCCCACATCGAATATCCCCGGGGGTTTGACCCGAAATTAATCGCAACTGCCACCAACGTGATCCGCCATCAGCCCGAGGTATTTGTCGACCCCACCTGCGGCGTCGGGACACTCAGCATCACAGCGGGCAAGTATCACATCCCCAGGATAATCATGAACGATGCGTGGGGATATGCGGCATACTGGGCGGCCATCAATCTGGAGATCAACCGGGACGCACTGGGTCTTGACCATGTAAAGATGCATATCGCCTACCCTGACGTTCAGAAGGCACCCGTCAGAACTGAACCCCTGAAAGTGGCCGATGCCTTCGGAGACGACACGCACTATGAAGTATGGTGGGGAGATATGAACCGCCTCGGAACGGTTCTCACAGACAAGGTCTGTCTCACGGCAATAGATCTATTTAACAAGGAAAACCGACACCGCATGGCAGGTATCGTCCACCAATGGAAAAATGGAATTGGAGGCGAGGTTTTTATTCCTTAAGATCAACAGTATACGGGGACTAGCCCGGGTGGTTAGGCGTCACCTGTTACCTGAAACCGCCGATACGCGGGGGGTGATAGTCCGGGGACGGCTTTGGCGATCTGTCTGAAGCTGCCATTCCTGACTGCGAAGCCTTGTCCTATGAGGTCAGTGGCGAGGATTTGGGTATTCCGGAGGGAATATTCAGCCTCTTGTTGCGGGCACCGGCCCAGGCCCGGAAGGGAGCAGGCTTACCGTGAACATTTGGCGCCCATGGGGGTGCGGGGTGGAGGATGGGATGTCAGAATACGGCAGGCACGTATTGTCTACCTCGGATACGTCCCTATTTTGGTGTATGTTATGGCAAAAGTCGCAATTATCGGAGCAAGCGGCAATGTCGGCCGTTACACTGCACTTACGGTCTCTCATAGTCCCTATGTCAGTGAGCTATTACTTTTTGGACGGCCCGGCAAGGAAGAAGTATTGCACGGTCTTGCCTCTGATCTCCATGACTCGTTTGCCGCACGCGGCAGTCAGGCAGACGTAAGATATTCCTGTAATGAAGAGGACCTCGAAGGTTCTAGTATCGTCATCGTGACATCCGGTGTTCCGCGAAAGGATGGTCAGGACAGAAATGACCTTGCCCACGAGAATGCACGGATGGTCTCAGAAATAGCCTCCATGGTGGGGCGATATGCCCCCAATGCCATTTTATTCATCATCACAAACCCGGTTGATGTAATGACTGCGGTGGCACTGAAATACTCCGGAATGAAGCCAAACCAGGTCATCGGCCTCGGTACGCACCTCGACTCAATGCGCCTCAAATGGTATATTGCCAAATACTTTGATGTGCATGTAAGCGAAGTCCACACCCGTATTATCGGTGAACACGGGGACTCGATGGTTCCGTTGTGGTCGGCGACCACCATCGGCGGCATCTCCATCCGGAATCTCCCGGAGTTTGAAGATCTCCCGGAACAAAAGATCATGGACGATGTCATGAACGCCGGTTCAAACATCATCCCCCGCATCGGTGTCACGTTCTACGGGCCGGGAGATGCAATCTTAACCATCGTAGGCACCATTCTTGGAAACGAAAAACGGATTCTCACCATATCCACCTTTATCAAAAGTGAGATCCACAATATCGGCGATGTCTGCATCGGCACCCCGGTTCGGCTGGACAGAAGCGGCGCCAAAACAATCGCTATTACCCTCAGTGTTTCAGAGGTAGAAGGATTCCGGAAATCAGTGGATAAGATTCGTACCATCACTCAGGAAGTCCTTCTACGGCTGGAAGGGGACTGATCACGACCCATTCTTTTAAAAAAACGCTCTTTTTTACATACATCCCATCTCGTATTTCTCATTATGGAGAAAAAATAACTGGGATTTCACTTATATTAAACTATATAAGCAACAAATACAATTTCTTATTATTATACTCGCAATTTCATTCACAACAGAGATCCAACATAAAAGGAGAATTATACCATGGTATCAACCGAAGAAAAGCTAAAAATCGCTGAAAGAGAGCTCCAGATAAAAACGAAAGAACTGAATCTTTTTCATCACATTTCCCGTATTGTTCAAAAATCAGGGACTATCGAATAGACTATCACAGATATTCTGGATGCAATTCCGGATGCATTTCAGGAAACTGAAAACACCTGTGCACAAATTCTGTTAAAAGGAGAGGCATATACCTCGCGCAATTTCACTGAAACCGAATGGCAGATGTCACGCGGTCTTCATGGAGAGGGAAGGGAGGGTGGGTCACTACAGGTA
>JAAYIO010000217.1 GCA_012523385.1 Methanomicrobiales archaeon | reverse complement strand
TCCTCAGGGACGGGTGTGCCTTCCTCTTCCATCCGGCGCACCTTCTTGAGGAGGATGGCATTTGTCCGCATCCAATCCACCTGATCGGTCACCTCGCGGAGTTTGTTTCTCCGGCCATAGGCGGTCGGACACTGCACCATCGCATCGATAAACGAGAGTCCTTCGGTGGCGAGACCGGTTGCGATTGCCTTGGTGAGTTCTGACGTGTGATAGGACGTCCAGCGTGCCACGTGGTTTGCACCGGCAGCAACAGCAAGTTCTGCGAGATCAAAGACCGGTTCTGATGCTCCGTAAGGAGTGGTTGTTGACATCTTACCCACCGGTGTGCAGGGACTTCCTTGTCCGCCGGTCATGCCGTAGATCATATTGTTCATACAGATCACGGTCATGTCGATGTTTCTCCGGCAGGCATGAATGAAATGGTTGCCGCCAATGGCTGAGAGGTCACCGTCTCCGGTGAATACCACTACGTTGAGATCAGGATTTGCCATCTTGACACCGGTGGCAAACGCAAGTGCTCTCCCGTGGGTGGTGTGCAAAGAGTCGGTGGTGATATATCCCGGTGCACGGGACGAGCACCCGATACCGGAGACAAAGACGGTGTCGTCAATTTCCCATCCCATTTCGTCCACGGCCTTTACGGTGCAGTTCATCACGGTGCCGTTACCGCATCCGGCGCAGAAGATATGGGGCAGTCTGTCCTGCCGGTACCACTTCTCAAAGATGGCGGAGGTCATCGTTCTGCCTCCACGGCGGCGTAGAGTTCTGCGGGCGTGTGAATCAACCCGCCAATCTTTGGAATGGAGAGCACCTTTTGTCCGCTCATGTGGCGGGCAACCTCGCGGGCCATCTGGCCGAGGTTTAACTCGGGCACGATGAAGGTCTTTGCGTTGGAGAAGAGTTTCAGTGTGTCTTCAGGGAAGGGCCAGACAATACGCAGGTTGAGGTGACCGATGCATTCGTTTGGATGGTCGTGTAAAACCTGCCGAACCGTGCGGGCACCGGGCCCGTAGGTGACAAAGACAACCTCTGCCTCGGTATTGACTGCATCATAATCTGCAATCTCATGACGCTTTGACTCCACCTTATGGTAGAGGCGTGTGACAAGTTTTTCGTGGACATCGGGGTCGGTGGTATTGGGATATCCGCGTTCATCGTGAGTAAGTCCTGTAACATGCACGCGGTGACCGCCCCCGAACTGCGGAAATCCGGGCACGCCGTCGTCGTCTGCCGCGAAGGGGAGTTCTCCTTTCATGAGGGGTTTTCGGGGTATAATTTCAACGGAATCAGGGATAGTGATCCGTTCCCGCATGTGGCCAATCGTCTCATCGGACATCACAAAGGTGGGAACACGGAAGCGGTCAGCGAGATTGAATGCCTTTACCGTAAGTTCATACATCTCCTGCACCGTGGAGGGAACAACCGCAATCGTTGCCATATCCCCGTGGGAACCAAACCGGCACTGCATCATATCGCCCTGAGCGGTCATTGTTGGCTGTCCCGTTGACGGCCCGCCCCGCTGGATATTGACGACAACGCACGGAGTCTCGGTCATCACTGCGTAGCCGATATTCTCCATCATCAAAGAGAACCCCGGCCCGGATGTCGCTGTCATGGCACGGGCACCCGTCCACGATGCACCGATGATAGAGCCCATGCTCGCAATCTCATCCTCCATCTGGATAAAAGTCCCTCCCCGCTTTGGGAGACGCATTGCCATGAGCTCAGCAATCTCCGTGGAGGGCGTTATCGGATACCCGCCAAAGAAATTGCATCCGGCCGCAAGTGCTCCCTCACAGCATGCCATATTGCCCTGCATGAATTCAATTTTGCTCAAAACTCTACCACCACGTTCTTCTCAGAATAGGGGTCTTCCTCTTCCCATGATATGGCCTGATCCGGACAGATCATCTGACACGCACCGCAGAGTTGCCTGCCATAGAGATGACGCAGACGGCAGTTCGTACAGCGTTTTGGCCGGTCAAGAATGGGGACGATTATACCCCGTTCATTGAGTTTTTTGCCAGGCTGAAATATCTTATAGGGGCAGACGGTGGTGCAAAGGTTGCAGCCCTTGCATCGTCGCTCATCGATCACTAGTTTCATCCGGCACGTCCTGCTTATATATTGTGCTATTTCTATACTAAAGGTATCGACAGTCCCATCCGATTCCCTGAAAAGGGAATGAAATCAGAACATTTCAGCAAATAGTTTTTCGGATGCGAGACGGACATCGCGGAAGAGATCATTTCCTTTTGCATCGATGGCAACGGTGAGGGG
>JAAYIO010000216.1 GCA_012523385.1 Methanomicrobiales archaeon | reverse complement strand
TATTTCAGCAGTGCGTCATCGACACCGGCTGTTGTTTTCCCGGTTCTGCTCAAACTTGCGCAGCACCATATCAATAAATCTGACTGGGGATTCAAGACAAACCAGGCAATTGAAGATATTTTATGTGAGGTGAATGAATTTCCGGCATTCCTCAATCTTGAGGAACAAGGCATGTTTATGCTTGGATATTACCACCAGCGGAAAGCTAACTATCAGAAAAAAAGTGAAAAAACAGTTGAGGAGGAATAAATTATGAGTGAATGTATTAAAAACCGGTATGAGTTTGTATTGTTGTTTGATGTAGAGAACGGAAACCCAAATGGCGACCCTGACATGGGTAATATGCCCAGAATTGATCCTCAGACCGGATGTGGTATTGTAACGGATGTGTGCCTGAAGCGGAAGGTACGTGATTATGTTGATCTGGTAAAAGAGGGGGTCCCCGGATATGAAATATATGTGAAATCTGGTGCTGTCCTCAATGACCAGCATGAAAAAGCCTACAAACATCTTGGGATTAAACCTGACAATAAAAAACCGAAAGATGAAGAACTGACGAAATTTATGTGCCAGAATTTCTTTGATATACGCACTTTTGGGGCGGTGATGACTACAGAGGTTAATTGTGGTCAGGTGAGAGGCCCGGTGCAGATCAATTTTTCACGCAGTATTGATCCCATTTATCAGCAGGAAATAACAATCACCCGGCTTGCTGTGACTAAAAAAGCTGATGCAGAGAAAGGTCAGACAATGGGAAAGAAGCAGATTGTGCCGTATGGTCTCTACCGGGCAGAAGGCTATATTTCAGCAAATCTGGCAAAGAAAACAACTGGGTTCAGTGAAGAAGATCTGGATCTGTTCTGGGACAGTCTTGTCAACATGTTTGAGCATGATCATTCCGCTGCACGGGGCAAGATGTCTGCAAAAAAGCTGATTGTGTTTAAGCATGACAGTGAACTCGGATGTTGCCAGTCTCATATTCTCTTTGATAAAGTCAATGTGGAACGTATCTCTGGGGATCGACCGCCACGTTCATTCACCGATTACAAAGTAACCATCTCACCTGATATTCCCGATGGAGTTTCCCTGATCGAAAAATTATGAAAGAAAGGCGATATGCGGATGATGAACTTTTGTCGTTATCCGGCATACAGCATTTTCGCTTCTGCAAACGTCAGTGGGCACTCATCCATGTTGAGCAGCAATGGAAAGATAATCTGAGAACTACTGAAGGTCAGTTTCTGCATGAACGGGTGGATGATCCTTTTTTTAATGAGAGTAGGGGTGATATACGGATTTCGCGGTCATTCCCTCTCGTATCCTACACGCTTGGGATGTACGGCATTGCTGATGTGATTGAATATGCCCGTTCTGAAAAAGGGATTTCTGTTGCCGACTGGGACGGTTTGTGGGTGATGCGTCCGGTAGAATACAAGCGGGGGAAACCGAAGATCGATGAGCGGGATGAGGTTCAGTTGTGTGCACAGGTTATCTGCCTTGAAGAGATGTTTGGCGTTGAGATTACTACTGCTGATTTTTACTACTACGAAATCCGCAGACGAATTCACATTGATATTACCGAAGAACTGAGGGAGCTTGTTTACTCGCTTTCTGAAGAGATGCATGCCCTTTTTCGTGAAGGAATAACGCCTCCGGCAGAAAAAAATCGTAAATGCAGTCTTTGTTCACTGTTTGACCTCTGCATGCCGAAACTGACGAAGAAGAAACGATCTGTTGACAGTTATCTCAGAGAGCATGTCAGAGATGCATGTCTGGGTGATACTACGGAGCTTTGAAGATGAGAAAACTTCTGAATACGTTATATGTGACAAATCCGGATTCATATCTTGTTAAGGATGGGGATAATGTCGTTGTGCGGGTTGATAACAAAGAAACATTTCGCATTCCGGTGTATAATCTGGAAGGGATTGTCTGTTTTGGTTACATGGGTGCAAGCCCGCAATTAATGAAATTATGTTCAGATAACAACATCGGATTATCATTTTTAAGTCCATATGGTAAGTTTCAGGCACGAGTCAGTGGCAAGGTTCGGGGGAATGTTCTCCTCAGGCGGACACAGTATCGTATCGCAGATAATCCTCATGATTCACTGGAAATTGCAAAAAGTTTTATCATTGGAAAGACGGTGAATTGCAGAACGGTGCTTGGGCGGGGTATCCGCGATCACAGTGATGTGATAAACTGTGGACGGGTAGAGTCTGCTGACAGATTGCTCATTGAGAATATTTTAAAAATTGATGATTGCAGCATACCAGACTCTCTTCGTGGAATAGAGGGGAATTGTGCAAGGTTTTACTTTTCTGCTCTTGATGAACTCATCCTTAAGCAAAAGGACGATTTCTTTATGAAAGAACGGAACAGAAGACCACCTCTTGACAATATGAATGCGATGCTTTCTTTTCTGTATACTCTCCTTGCCCATGATGTTGAATCTGCATTAGAAACGGTTGGGCTGGATCCGTATGTAGGTTTTTTCCATACAGACAGGCCGGGAAGGGCCAGCCTTGCGCTTGATATGATGGAGGAGCTCAGGCCGTTTATGGCTGATAGGCTTGCACTTAGTGT
>JAAYIO010000215.1 GCA_012523385.1 Methanomicrobiales archaeon | reverse complement strand
TGATGAGGATGGTTCTGCCGGCGGTCTTGTGGGTTCAAATAATTTTGGTGGCACCATCGAGAACTGTTATGCAACGGGGGATGCCACTGCTGGTGATGAGGATGGTTCTGCCGGCGGTCTTGTGGGTTCAAATAATTTTGGCACCATCGAGAACTGTTATGCAACGGGGAATGCCATTGCTGATGAGTCAGCCGGTGGTCTTGTCGGTGAAAATTATGGCACTGTAGCAAACTGTTTTGGAACAGGCATTGCCACTGCTACTAATAATGCCGGCGGTCTTGTCGGTGATAATAGTGGTCTCATAACGAACGGGTATCGTCATGATGCACAGGGCACTGATGGCACCCTGATATCCAATCTAACGAAGTTCATGGACTATGATTTCCTTACCGGAAATACAGAAAATGATGGTTTGAACTGGTCTCAAGATATCATTAGCACAAACGAAGACTTATCTAAGATCTGGTGGGTTTCTTTGGACAAATACCAGTACCCGATCTTCCAGCGGGATTGGTCAATGGTAGCCGATTTCACTGCCACCCCAGTTGTGGGATATGCTCCTCTGAGGGTCACGTTTACGGATCATTCAACGGGCGGGCCGTCTGCATGGTTCTGGAACTTCGGTGACGGTGAGACCTCGGCAGAACAAAACCCGGTTCACATCTATCAGCGAGCTGGTTCCTACACGGTCTCTCTCACGGCAACGAATGCGTACGGCGATATGACAGCGGAGAAGACCAATTATATCGGTGTCAGATATTATTCGGGTGATAGTGGCGGAGATACGCCAATACCCGCTGTGGTGCCTACTGGTCCGCCGGTAATTGTTCAGCCAACTGTGGAACCAACCGTGCCAACCGATCCCACACCAGGTACCACAAATCCTGATGAGTTTACCGAAACAGCTCAGCTTCCGGTAGATTCTGCCGGTGCTGCCCAACGTTCCGTAACCCTCTGGGTAAATGAGAGGTCCGGATTCCTCACGGTGGATGCCGGAGTCGTGGCACGGGATGCCTTGGGTAATCCGCAGGAAACTATCAGCATGGCTGCGGTGCCCATTAGCTCTCTCCCGTCACCTGCCCCCGGAGAGATTGGGTCAATGGAGCGCCCCGGTGTGCTTTATGCCTTTGATTGTGGTCCGGAAGGGACGACGTTCTCACCGGCCATCTCGCTGACATTTGTGCTTTCAGAAGAGGAATGGAATCTGTATGGATCACGGGCTGAAGTCGGATGGTTCAACAGTGAGACGGGTGTCTGGGAGGCTGTTTCCGGAGTGGCGGATGCAGACATGCGGACGATCACAATTGAGATTAGCCACTTCAGTACCTATGCACTCTTTGCAGAATTGGTACCGCAGGTGCCCCTGCCGGACGTGACAAAAGTGCCGGGGGGACAATCGAACAGTTCCTCCCTCTGGCTCTTTGGTGGTCTTATTCTTGTGATTGCACTGGGTGTCGTGGGATATGTGGTAATGAGTAAAAGAGCAAAAAAATAGACGGTTTGTTCTTTCATAACCGTTTCCGGCTATCTTTCCTTTATCTTCATTTTTAAGTGACGAATCACCCTTGGTAGATATCAAATCTGGTTGGCGTTCTCTTTCGTGTAGGTTCCTTTCTTTAACCGCCCTTTCACTGCAGATCATCTGGTTTATCATACCTCCCACAAATTCACTATTCATGCACAGGGTCGCTTATCTTATTCTCATCTGCACGATCATTTCCTGCGGATGCATTACCCAGAGTCCATCACCGGCCGAGGAGACGGGCATCCGTCTTCTTACCCCGACAGCGGGGTTTCCCATCTTTGACGGGCAGGGACACTATGCCGGTATCATCGGCCAGGAGACGCCGGATATCACCATAAATTACAGCATGGGATTAGTCACTCTTGCGCCGGGGAATGTGTTACCCCCCCACCGGTTGCTTGGAACCACAGAGATGATCTGTATCTTACAGGGAGCAGCAGAGATTCGGTGTGACAATGTTACCATATCTGCCCGGGAAGGGGAAGTTGTCGTCCTTCCGGCTGATGTCCTCCGGTCGACTAAGGCGACAGGGAACACCAGTCTTAAATTTATTGACGTGATTCAGCCGCCTTTTGCCCCAGAAATAGAGATCTCAGATGCTGACCTCTCAGAATGCACAGTACAGACAGACGGTGCCCCCATCA
The DNA here is from genome assembly GCA_012523385.1 of Methanomicrobiales archaeon. GTDB lineage: Archaea > Halobacteriota > Methanomicrobia > Methanomicrobiales > Methanomicrobiaceae > Methanogenium. The sequence continues at coordinate 6,151 of JAAYIO010000215.1, read as the reverse complement.
TCATCTCCGACCCCCGTGGCGGAATTGAATGGGACATCGGGTCTGACATGATGATCTACAGCCTCGCAAATCCGGCTCTGATGCCTGAGGCACATTTCCCGATTGACTACAGTCTCGCATATGCAGAACTTCTCCCCGGAGGCGGTGCTGATACCAACCGGTTCACTGGTGCATCAGAAGTGATCTACGTGATTGAAGGTGAGATTGAGGTATTCACTCCTGCCGGAACCGTGATCACGGTGCCTGCCGGAAGTGCTGTATACATCGCACCGGAGCAAAAGAAAGGCTACCGGAATGCCGGGGAAACAGTTGCCGCCATCCTGAGTTTTGTTGACCCTGCATGGACACCGGAGCTGGTAGACTGGGCGGTGTGATTGGCCGTCTGTTTACCGATTGATTACAGGTGTTACTTGTTTATACAGGGTAAAGTTTGCGAAAAAAAGATAGATCAGAACTCAGCAATAACCTGCTTTCTTTTCTCTTCATATTCTTCATTGCTCAACAATCCCATCTCATGTAATTCTTTCAGTTTTTTCAATTTATTAACGGGGTCATCTTTGTTCGGTGCCGCCTGTGTATGTTCAGTTACCTGCGTCATTGGCATCGTTCGGGTAACAATTTCCCTGGGTTTCTTCAGTAACCATTTTTCACCGGTTAATGTTTTCTTTTTCTGAATGGACACGGGTTCAACTGCAATTGAATTAATCGCATCTCGTATCGTGATAATTGCATCCTTGCACTCCGTCTTATCTAACCAGGTTAAGAGAATCTGGTGATTTTCCTCATCTTTCAAAGCAAATTCTGACGCGATAATTCCTTCATTAAAATAGACCCGTTCAAGTTTTGAATAGGGGATATCATGTAAATCATATCTTCCTGCGATCTTCTGGTCATAATAAATCACCCTCCGGTCGGTAATTACCAAATATCGCGGTTTGAGTTCCAGGGCAATTTTCTTTTTATACAATAAATGACATTTTCTCCTGAATAGAGATTGTCGGTCACATCTTTGGGAATATCCATAAAATATTTAGTATTATTTACCGCGGACAATAATACTCCATGCCATCACAAATATCTATCGATGTTGATGCATACCATAAATATCAGTAATGACCGTTTTTATAAATCGAACTGATTTAATGAATTATATGGTGAGGCTACAGAAATCATACTCCCTGTGCGGCAGGTGCCATTCGTATGAAACCCTGAGAACAACTACATGATCAAAAAGGACAGGTCATACTCATGCGGCAACCTGAATTAAAAAAGGATTGATTTAAGTCTGAAAAGGGAAAGGGGATTATTTTTTTCCCTTTGCTGCTGCAGGAGCGCTTGACTTAATGTCCTTACCGCCCTTTACAGGAACGGAATCTTTACGTCCTGCGCCCTTCTGGTTATCGTTTTGTTTTGCCATGATTCACCTCCTTTCTGATATACTATAATGTGGAGATCTGACTCATAAATGGCGTGAAAGTGTAAGGTATTTTGACGTTTGGTTGACGCGTTGAGTTTATTCTGTTAAGTGGACGCGTCAGTTCATGGTGATATTGGTCGATGCTTACCTCGGTTATTATCCGGTGCATTGATGACCTCTGAACGGGCATTTCTCATGAAGAATAATAAGGACATTTCAAACATGGAACCGCAAGAGATGACGAGGCAGAAGTGGGAGGTGCTCTGGTACTTTGTGGTGAACTCCGGAGTGCCCACAAAACCTGGGCTGCAGAAAGGGTGTGGGGTCCGCTACCCGATTGCGTCAGGGGAGACCCGCTTCTATTCCTATCCATCGAGGATTCACGAAGATTTTGGAACGTCCTATCTATCGCAGGGGAAAGGATCCATCTCAAAGGACTGGGCGGGCAAGATCTGCGAGGATCTCTCTGCACTCGGGATACTGGGTTCTGAACTGATCCGGGCCCCCCGTCAGAGCGGAAATACGCCGCATTATTACCTTTTGGAGGGGTATGAGCCTTACCTTCGCATCATGAAATACCTCTTCCGGATGGTGAAAGACCCTGGAATGCAGCGGGCGCTGATGAACACGTATGTCATCGAGCACACCAATGCGGGACTGGTCAGATACATTCTCTCCACCAAAGGGGTCGAGATAAAGCGAAGCATCCCGCTTCGGGACTGGGATGCCTTTGAAGCGCCGAAGGTCTTTGAACAGTACTTCGGCACAAAATCGGTGAATGGCAGCGATCCTCCCTGCTCCTTTGCGGCATATCTCCTTGAACAGGTTGATTGTGCTCCGGTTGTCACCCTCAGGCTCCCGGTGTTTCCGGACGGCGTGTCTGATGAAAAACGGATGAAGGCGATTGAATCTACGAATCCGGAAGTATTTGAACAGTATCCCTGGCTGAAATGGCATTCAACCGGCATATGGGAGCACTATCTCCGGTTTGAGTATCAGCACTGGATTCTCCCTATCCTCGCCCTTATCCGGGCATCGCCTGCTGCCCTTGAATATTTCCTGTTTAATGACTGGAAACCGCATTCCGGATCTCTTGACTATCCGCTCTTTACGCTCATGTTTACGGCGGTTCGTGACATTGCACTCGTGCGTGATGTGGAGCATGACCCCATGGTGGAGATGGTGCGTTTCCATCCCGGGCATGCGGTGTCGATAAATGACAGCGAAACAGGTTCGGCGCTCTTAGAGATTGATCTCGAGAACGGGCGAACAGTCTCCTATGACGGTGCGTTCACGACCGATCAGCGACCGTCTGTTACCCGTGATCCGGTTGCGACCCGGCCTGACCGCGAGACAAACTACTCGTTTCGCTCATGGGTTACGATCTCGGCGTCCGGGCCGGAGGGCGTTCTGTTTTCACCACAAGACCTTTCAACAGCACTCCGATTCCTTCGTCATCTCCGGGACATACGGACGCTTGCGGCCCGTTTCATCCTTGGAAAACTCTCTCACCGGGTGCAAAATCTCATAAATATCCCTACCGGCGATGTTCCGGTTGATTCTTTAACCGGACGTGCAGTGATCCGCGACCTAAACGAAATCCTTCTCTGTGACGATCTTTATTCAGAGAGGCACTTTCCCGATCTGTATCTGACGAAGGAGGGGGAGCGGGTGGTCCGTTCCGAGGTCTCTTTATCTTCATCGTCCCCGAGGGCCGTGACCGAGACCGTTACATGGGCGAAGTTCAACCGCGAGGTATTGGAACGGGCGTTTCCGGGGATGATACCGTTACGCGTGCGGTTGGAAGGGGAGACGCCGTATATTTTGTAGTCACGGTGCCCCTTTTTTAGGGGTGTTAGGGACTACGTTCTGAAATGCCGGAAAAATTGACAATTTGCTGGACGAAAGAATACCTCTCCGAGAAACTTCATTATAATCATGAAACGAGAGTGGAATGCCCGAGGATCTCTCTTTTATTTTGGATACCCGTTGCTTTTCCTGTTCAGGGGCAGGCAGGCAGGCATCAACCGTCATCCATTATTAGTTTTGCATCACAATAGTTCCTTTAGTATATGTCTGATAACGAACAGACCGGCGTTACGGTCATCGTCACCGAACGGGTGTTAACTGACCAAAACGCCGTCTTTGAAAAGGAACTTGCCGCGGTGATCTCTGCCCTGATGGCGATGCCGGGCAATCTCGGGGTGAATGTGATACGGCCCGAAAAGGAACGGGGCACCTATCATATCATCTCTAAATTTGACACTCCCGAGCATCTGGAAGCATGGACAGAATCAGAAACCCACGTCCGGTGGTGTGACCGGAAGTGTGACCTCACGACCGTTCCCACCTCGACCAATACCCTGTCCGGACTGGAAACCTGGTTCTCTCTTCCGGGTCCAGTAATGAGGACACCCCCGCCTAAATACAAGATGGCCTTCGTCTCCTGGTGTGCAATATTTCCCATTATTAGTCTTATTCTGCTGTATTTGATCCCCGCCTTATCGTCGTTTCCGCTCGTTATTCGTGCTGCGGTGATAGCGGCGGTTGCGATTATCACAATGACGTATCTGATGATGCCGATTGCATCCCGGATATTTTCAGGTTGGCTCTATCCCGCTCCCCCTGTGGTGATCGCCGATGAGGTCGTTACAGCACCAAAGAACGCCCGGTAATAGGGGATAATCCGCATAAGGGGAACGTGTGACTGTAGGCAACGTTGATATGGTCATCGTTTCTCACTGATTTTCAGTGGCACAGAGGTGCAACGCACCCTTTTAAAAAAGGTTAGAGAAGTTTTTTCCCGGCATCAGCACCAGGGCTGCACTGGAACACTTCACGGATTTTAACAATCATGAGGTTCTTTGCCGGTGCCTTTGCCATCTTTGAATGGACAGTTTCCTGCATCTTTGCAAACTCCATCCCTTCGGTCTTTATCGTAACATCACCTTTGATCTGGTAACATCCCTTCGTGTCGGGACCATAGACGTAAATGGATACCTTGGGGTTTTCCTTGATGTTTGCAAGGGTCTTTACCATGAAATTATCTGCAATCCAGATGGTTTCGTCATCAATGAGTTCTACAAATCCAATGGGGACAACTTTTGGCCAGCCGTCTTTTGAGGCGGTGGCGACCGGGAATGTCTTTACCGTTGCAAAGGCCTTCTTCATTTCTTCTGTTAATGCTACCATGGGTATCACCAGTCATCCTATCTACTCATACTAATATATACTAATTTGTTACAAAAGTGGACAAGTGGTCTCTTTACTACAGATTACTGACCTAAACAGCCAACCCCGGTGAGAAAAACCCATGCAGACCGACAGTATTTCCTCCCATGAACTCCGTGAAATCAGAACCGAGATTGCTGCTCTGCGTTCTGAGCTGAATCGCTACACCGAACAGACCCATCATCAGCAGGCCACCTCAATTCTCTCAGATTTTCGCGATACCTGCGCTGATGCGATTGTGAACAGTTACCGGGAAAACGGATGCGATGCCGTTGGAAAAGAGGCGGGTGACTGTTCGATGTGGAATACCTGCCGCCCGGCATTTGGTGCACTCTTTGGAGAGGCTCTGGTAAACATCCAGTCAGGAAAGCTTTCCCCGGATGATGTCGGGGCAATTCGTGAAAAAATGGCTGAGATGAAATCCCATGGAGTACATGAGCGGTGTGCATCCTGTTTTTCAGAGGCAGAGAATCAACTCAATCAACAGTTTGGGATGCTTGAGGCGATTGGTGTCTGCCAGATTTCACCGCATACGGGGAATGCTGTTGCCTCTCTCCCCGAAGAGAAAGCCGCATCGTTTTTCAGCGATGCTCTGGGCAGTCCGATACGAATACAGGTTTTAAAAGCGCTTCATCATGACGGGAAGACGTTTACCGATATTTCAAAATTAACCGGTATCCGTGGGGGAAATCTCTTGTTTCACCTTGATAAACTCCAGAAGAGTGGCATGATCACCCAGCGGGGGGAACGGGGTGAATACCGTATCAGTTATCGCGGGTTTGAAGTGCTGAATACGGTTGCTGAGTTGGTGCAAAAACTGGATTGAGGGGGGGTTTTCTGATTTATTGAAACGGATTGAGCGGGTCGGTGAACCCCGCCATCCTGTTTCTTCAAAAAATTATTTTTTTGGATATTCCCTGTCATCCTCTTATTCGGCGGTGATTATGTGATTGGTTTAGATCATCATCTTGAGATCGTCTTCCACGGTGGTGTTTGCCCGAATGCCGAAGTTCTTTACCAGCACATCAAGAACCGCGGGTGAGACAAATGCGGGGAGTGTTGGCCCGAGGGCGATATCTTTCACCCCGAGGTGCAGGAGCGAGAGAAGCACAAGGACGGCTTTCTGCTCATACCATGCAATATTGTAGGCGATCGGGAGGCTGTCCAGGTCGGTTTCAAAGGCCTTCGCAAGTGCCTGTGCGATGACAACGAGCGAGTAGCAGTCATTGCACTGTCCTGCATCAATCACGCGGGGAATGCCGCCGATGTTGCCGAGGTCGAGATTATTGTAGCGGTATTTGGCGCATCCTGCGGTAAGGATGACGACATCCTTTGGAAGGGCCTGTGCAAATTTCGTATAGTATTCCCGCTCTTTCTGGCGTCCGTCACAACCGGCCATCACAACGAACTTCTTTATCTGGCCCGCTTTGACGGCACCAATAACGGTGTCTGCAATAGAAAGCACCGCATGGTGAGCACATCCGGTGATGAGCTCATCGGTGT
>JAAYIO010000214.1 GCA_012523385.1 Methanomicrobiales archaeon | reverse complement strand
TATGCTGAGAATTCTCAGGCCGCCGAGGAGAACGCCCGTGCATATGAAGACTGCATCTCTGCTATCCATCGCTATGGACTGGACGCATCAGTGGCAATCAAGCCATCGGCCATCGGTGCCGCCCTGCAGTCGGATGAATTCCATGAATATCTCGAACAGATTCTCTCTCACGCAATGGCCAAACGCGTTCCTGCGGGAATTGATATGGAGAACACTCCGCTGGTGAATGAAACTCTGGAAACCGCCCTCCTTGCGGCAGAGAACGGATACGCCTTCACCCTTACCCTTCAGGCATATCTGAGGCGGACACCGGCAGATATCAACTGGGCGGCAGACGAAGGCATCTCAGTGCGTCTGGTGAAAGGGGCCTACCTCGGAGACCTGCAACACCGTGATGGAATCAACGCGGCATTCCGGTCGCAGGCATTCCTTCTCGCCCGCAGGCATCCTCAGTTCTCGGTCGGAACACATGACATGGAACTCATCCGCTGGTTGCAGGAAAACATCCCTGCGGCACGCACACGCATCTCCTTTGGATTTTTAAAGGGTCTTGGAACGGAAACCATGCTCGGAATGGCCAATTCCGGATGGAAGGTCAATCAATTTCTGCCCTATGGAGACAACCATGATCCCTACGACCGCCGGCGCGAGATCTATCTCGCGGCCCTTGCAAGTGCCCGGATACCCCCCATGGTCTGAAAATAAGCGGTCTTTTTCCTGAACCCTTTTCCCGTTCTCTTTACTGACCAAAAACACTCTATACTCGCATAAAAATAGATACACTATCGTGCGGAGTGCACCCCTATCTCGGGGGATGATCATGAGAACAGATACCACTATCATTGAAATATTCGCCTTTCTCCTTGTTATCGGCATCATCACCTGCCCCGGGTTCATCTGAATGCAGGGCAGGCATCGGTTCCATCACGGCACGTGCTCTCAATAGTCCACGGGGTATCTGTAATTCTGTCAGATAACGATGAGATATCCCCAAATTCAATCAACCCGTGTAGAATATTTTTTTGAGAACAAGATGGAAGTTCTCTCTTTCCCCGGCGGATGCGGCAAAGATAGTTATCCCTTCACCACAGACAATTTCGTATGGAAGTCGAGGATCACCCCCCTATGCAATATCGTACCGTCCCGAAGACCGGGGATAGTCTTTCCGTACTGGGATTCGGGGCGATGCGTCTCCCGGTCAAGGGAATTGCCATCGATGAGACACGTGCCATGGCCCTCGTCCATGCAGCATTCGACGCCGGAGTGAATTATATTGACACCGCTGTCCCCTACCACATGGGAGCCTCAGAGGCATTCGTTGGTCGGGCACTTGCAGGCAAATACCGCGAACAGGTGAAAGTGGCTACCAAACTGCCGCCGTGGACGGTGCACAGCCGTGCAGATATGGATGCAACCCTTACGGCACAATGTTCCCGTTTGCAGACCAAAAAAATCGATTATTATCTTTTGCACAGTCTGAACCGCGAGAACTGGGACAAGCTCTTGGCACTCGGTGTGATGGACTTCCTTGACACCGCAGAGGCAACCGGACGGATACAGAATGCCGGATTCTCTTTTCACGGCGACCTTGAGACCTTCCGCGAGATTGTGGATGCACGTGACTGGACGTTCTGTCAGATTCAGTATAATATCCTCGATGAAGAGCATCAGGCAGGTACCGCAGGTCTTGAATACGCGGCCAAAAACGATCTTGCCGTGATGGTGATGGAGCCTTTGAGAGGCGGGATGCTTGCAAACGCCGTTCCGTCTGCGGCGCACGATGCTTATGATGCGGCAACGGTGCAAAGAAGCCCTGCCACCCATGCTCTCCGATGGGTGATGAACCGCCCGGAGGTGACCGTTGTTCTCTCCGGCATGAATGACGAAGCACATCTCAGAGAGAACCTCCAGACCGCTCGGGAGACACTCCCCAACTCCCTCACCTCGGATGAGGTAGCGATGATGGCCGAGGCACGCGATGCCTGGCGGCGGGCAATGCAGGTTCCCTGCACCGGATGCGGCTATTGTATGCCCTGTCCGTTCGGCGTAAATATCCCGGAGTGTTTTAATCTCTGGAACAACCATTCTCTGAGGGAAGAGGGGTGGACCGCAAAAATAGAGTATGCGGTTCGCCTCGGAGGGGCGCTCGACGGTGTTTCCGTAAATGCCGGACTCTGTCGGGCCTGTGGAAAGTGTATGACACGCTGTCCCCAGCAGATCCCTATCATCGATGCCCTTTGCACGATGCAACAGACCTATGAAGGCCCGTTGTGGAAGGCAAAGAAATTCATCATCTCCCATGCCGCCGGAGTGGGAACCCGCATTCTGGCGCACCGGGCACATAAAGGACGTGAGAGAGAATAATGCAGGAATTACAGATTACATGGAACGGCAGTACCGTGACCGTGGACGGCAAGATTGAAACAGATACCGACCGGTTTGTTGAAGCACTTACGAAAGAGATATGGAATTATAGCGGATACACGATCACCAGCGGCTATGCTGCATCCCTCTTTGGGCATACCGGGCCGTGTGAGGAGGTGGAGTTCACGCTCCCCCAGATCTGTCTGGACCGTTTTTACTCTATCATAGAAGGTCTTTATGCCGCCGGATTTACCGTGATGACCCCCGGTGACGGGTTGGAATGGTATCGTTTGTTCCGCTCCGGTGCGGGTATCCGCATCTCCCTTGACGATAAGTTCTTTCCGAATGTGCATATTCGGTCCATGCCTCTCGCAAGCGACCAGTTTTCCTATCTGAACCGTTTGAAGCTCATGGTGAACGGCAAACGCTTCTTTGTTGCACCGCTTGAACTCCTCATTCCGTTTATTCTGATGCCGGGCGACCGCGGCACGCCTGAACAGGCTCACTATCTTTATACGACCGGTAAAGAGGAGATGAATCTAATTGATCTCGGGAACTGGATGGATCATCTCGGGGTTGACCGAGGACTCCTTCCGGTTTGAATTTTTTAGTGGCGGTCAGAAACCTCATTTATATCTCATAATAGGAAAAAACAGGGGAGAAAGGTACACCCCTGTTTCTGGTGGTTATCGAGCTGGTTCAGCCCAGCACAGGCGTTCCGTCAGCCCATGACTCAACCGTGTTTCGGATAGCATCATCTGCATAGGAGTAGATGCGGACCTTGGTGCGGGAGAGGGTGACAAAGTAGGTCTCCCCCGAGGGGTCATGGCATTTCAGCTTGCAGGAGAAGGCATCCTTTGCATAGTTTCGGGACGGTGTGCCCCCGATAGCGGTGGCAAGGGCACTATCTGCCATTACCTGAGCGGCAGCGGCACTGAACGCCGCGACAGACGCGACCTTGACAGAGACGTCGCCTATCGTGTCGGCTTCGAGATTTTCATAGACGATCTTTGCATCATACCGTTCCTGGGAACGGACAACCGGGTCGATGGTCACCCCTTTCTCAGTGTACGAGGTACACCCGAAAGGGTTGGTGTCGATGATATCCTGCACGAGGGCATCAAAGGTGGTGATGTTTGCGATGGGAACGGAGAGGTCCCGCACCGCACTTTTGGTGTTTGTGGTCTGGATAAAGTCAGCCATGGTATGGCACTTCCTGCCAGCCGGTTCCCGGGGTTCGACTGACATATAC